>JAOUMG010000056.1 GCA_029881635.1 Paracoccaceae bacterium
TGGCGAGCGATCCGCGAACGCCTTCGGACAAAAAGACGTATTTGCCGTGTAGCTCCATTCCCGGTTCGAAATTTGTGCCGGGTGTGCCATCGGCGTTCAACCCCATGACACCGGCAACAACGCCTTTCACTTCGCCTTTGTCACCATAGACGAGTTCCGATGCGGCAAAGCCCGGAAAGATCTCAACACCCAGCGCCTCGGCCTGTTCGGCCATCCAGCGGCAGACATTGCCCATCGAGACAATGTATTTGCCGTGGTTTGACATCAAAGGTGGCATCGGAAAATTTGGAATACGCAGCTGACCCGCTGGTCCGAGGACATAGAAATTGTCCTTTTTCACCTCAGTTTTGATCGGTGCGCCCATATTGCGCCATTCGGGCAGAAGCGCGTCCAGCCCGACGGGGTCAAGAACCGCACCTGACAGGATATGTGCGCCGACTTCTGAACCTTTTTCCAGCACGACGACATTCAAGTCGGCGTTCAGCTGTTTCAGACGGATCGCAGCCGAAAGGCCGGCAGGCCCCGCGCCCACGATGACCACATCATATTCCATCGATTCCCGTTCGGTCTCGGCCATGGTTCATCCTTTCGTCGCGCCATCAGGCGCCCGCTTCATCGCGCAAGATCGTTAGCCTACCGGACCGTAGGACGCAACAATGACGCCGCACCTATTTTGGGCCGGTGGCCAATACTCGCAATGGCAAAGAATACCTGCGCCGCAGCACGACCCATGCGCCAAAAACGGCGAGTGCGGAAACGTATCCGTCCAAGGCATAGTGATAGCCGGTATAGACCGAAAGAAACTGCACAAGTGCCAGCCATAGAAAACCGATAAGGACGAAGGCACGGGCGCGTTCGGCCAGATAAAGCACAGTCAATGTCGCGATGGCGACATGGACACTTGGGAAGGCAGAAATGCCAAGGCCAAGCGCCCCAGCGCCACTGGCATAGTTCTCCCAGAGCGCATTCTGGATATCGCCAAGAAGCGATCCGTTGATTGGGCTGCGGCGCAGCGCCTCGGTCAGGTCGGCAAAGCGGTCGGTGCCCAACAACGCATCATAGTAAACAGGTCCAACCGATGATCCGGCAAGCGCCAGAATGGTGCCGAGCCCGATCCAGATACCAAGATAAAGGGTCAGGAAGCGAACCGTCCGGTCACGGTCATTGTCTGTCACGGCGATGAAGACAGGAAGTGCGGTCGCGGGGAAGGTCCAGATTTGCAGATAGAACGGCAATAATGCCCCCATCGGCCAGCCTTCCGTCAGGCTATGGGCCATCTGCCAGGGATCGGTGCCGCCATGCAACCAGCGGTCTAGACGGGCAAATGCGGGATCGGCGTAGAAGGGCACCAGCCCGGGTATCGCCGTCTTGAGAATTGAGAAGGCCACCTGAAGAAGGATACAGGCCGTGAAAGCATAGAGAACCGCGACCAGCCGTTCCCTGAATGCCTGCCTGCCGAGAACCAGCGGCAACACAGCCAGCCCCGGCAGTACCCAGACGCCGCCAGATTGCGCCAGTGTTCCTGAATAGTCCCACGTTGCCTGCCCGGCGGCATATAGGGTTTCGAGCAAATCGTTGCTCTGCCACCAAAGCATCAGGATCGCCACGGCCAGATAGGCCAGAACCGCTATGAAGAAGCCGCGCATCGTCATGAATTCACCATCGAGACCCGCGCCTGCGCGCGAAATCCGTCCCGGCCCCAGTGTTCGGTGGTTTTTTGAACCCGCATTACCAGAACCCAGAATCCGACAATAACCAAGATCGAGAAATAGCCATCTATGGCATAGTGATAGCCAGTATAAACCGACAGATAAAGGATGACCGCAACGAAAAGTACACCCGGCAGGATCAGCCACCGGCTGCGTTCAGCCATATAGAGCGCTGTTGTCGTAGCGACGGCAAGATGTACACTTGGGAATGCCGAAATACCTGAACCCAAAGCCATTCCGCTGCCTGAGTAACCTTTCCACAGATAGCCCTGTGTCTTGCTGATTGCTGATCCGAAGAATGGCGGTTCGGACAGCGCGGCTGTCAGTGCCGCAAACCGGTTACCCCCAAGAAGCGCGTCGTAGTAAACCGGCCCGACCGATGACACGGCCACCGCCATAAGGTTGCCGAGTAACACCCAGCAGGCAAAAAACAAGATTAAATAACGGGCGATTCGTTGCTGGTTGCTGTCGGCCAACGCGATAATCACCAAAAGACCTGCTGCCGATAGCGACCAGATCGACAGATATGCGGGGAACAGCTTTTCCACCGGTAGAAATTGCGCCCAAAGATGTGTGAGCACCCAAGGATCTGTGCCTCCATGAAGCCAACGGTCGAAGGCCGCGAGTTTCGGGTCTGCATAGAAAGGAACGATAAAGGGGATTGTCGACTTCAAGAAGGAATAAGCGGTGTGAAAAAATACGCTGCCCAAAACTGCATAGGTCAACAGGCCAAGATTTGCGATAAGGTAGCGACGGCCCTTGATGAGGGACAACACCGCGATTGCCGAAAAAACCCAGATTCCGGCGTTTGTCATTACAGAGGCGAAGGCTAGCGTGGCAATTCCCGCGTCTTCAATCAGTTTGAAATCCACATGACGTGCCAGAACAATCACCGCGACAGATATCGCCATGTAAAAAAGGCTCAGTCGAAAGAACAGCTTCAAGATTTCGCCTCGGCACGATTCCGTTGTTTTTAAGCACCCAGCACGTCTTCACGGCCTGCACCTATTGACTTTCCGTGCACAGACCGGGTTTACCAGCGTTGTGTTGCGCACAATACCGGCTTTTTTGGGGCCGACGGTTTTCAGGCAGGCGAAAATGGAAAAAATACCGATGACCCGCGCCGGCCATGCCGCGCTTGACGAAGAGTTGAAGCAGTTGAAGTCGGTGGAACGCCCCGCCGTCATCAAGGCTATCGCTGAGGCGCGCGAACATGGCGATCTTTCGGAAAATGCCGAATACCACGCCGCCCGCGAAAAACAGAGCTTTATCGAAGGCCGCGTCAAAGAACTTGAAGCTGTTCTGTCGCGCGCCGATGTCATTGATCCTTCGCGCCTTTCTGGCGCCATCAAGTTTGGCGCGACAGTGCAAATGGTTGATGAAGACACGGACGAAGAGAAAACCTATCAGATTGTCGGCGAACACGAGGCCGATATCGAACGCGGCCTGCTGAATATCCGGTCGCCTCTTGCACGCGCTTTGATCGGCAAGGATGAAGGCGACAGCGTCGAGGTGCGTACGCCGGGTGGTGAAAAGAACTATGAAATTCTAAGCATCCGCTACGTCTGACCCCAACGCCCAGGGACGAAAATGCCGGACCAAGAATCAGAACCCGAATCCAAGAATACGACCGATTTTGGTATCTTTTCGCGCCCGTCGGATGGCGCGGGGCTGACGGCCGCGGATATCATCGCCATGATTGTATCTGCCATCTGGCTGATACTGGTTGGCGGGTTCTTTTTCTTTGCCGATAGATCGGGGGACGATGCCGGGTTGACAAGCAATGTCATGGTTCTGGTGGCAATAATTGTGCCGGTGGCACTGATCTGGATTGCTGCCATGACGGTGCGAACAGCCCGTTCCATGCGTGCCGAAGCACGGCGTCTTCAGGCAGCGATTGATGCGATGCGCCATGCCTATATCACGCAGGCACAATCGGGTGTCGTGCGCCCTTCCGTAGAAAGCAAGCTGGATGAGATTGCCGCCTCTGCCAAGCAGGCGGAATCGGCCATTGTCACCTTCACGTCGCGCCGCGATGTCAGTGCCTCCCAACCCTCGGCGGATCGCAAGGCAGCCCTCGCGGCCCCAAGGGCGAGCGAGTCGCAAGAAGAACAACCAACCCTGGCGCTGGGCACCCCGGCTGAGGAACTGGCAGAGCCGATTTCGGTCAGCGATTTCATCAAGGCGATGAATTTCCCGGATAGTCCCTCCGACAAAGACGGATTCCGGGCCTTGCGTCGTGCGCTGGATGACCGGTCCATGGCAAAGCTGATCCATGCCTCGCAAGATACGCTGACCCTGCTAAGCCAGGACGGCATTTACATGGATGACCTGAAGCCCGACCGTTCGAGGCCCGAAATATGGCGCCGTTTCGCACAAGGTGAGCGGGGCCGCACAATTGCAGCGCTTGGCGGGGTTCGTGACCGGACCAGTCTGGCACTGACGGCAGGCCGAATGCGCAAGGATGCGATATTCCGTGATGCGGCACATCATTTTCTGCGTCAGTTCGACAAGACATTTGCCGAATTCGAGAAAAACGCTTCTGACGCCGATATCGCGGATCTTTCCGAAACACGCACAGCGCGGGCATTCATGCTGCTTGGTCGTGTGACGGGGATTTTCGACTGACATCTCCTTGACGAAAGTGAGCTTCATTTGATCGAAGAGTTGATCGTTGGGCTTGGGGCAATCGTCGGTGATAGGCATGTTGTGACCGGATCGGACTTGCACGGTATCGATCCCGGTTTTCACCCCGAAAACCTGTCAGGTGCGGCGGCAGTTTTTCCGGCTGACACAAGGCAGGTTGCTGATGTCGTCAAAATTTGCTCGAAATACGGGGTGAGCATTGTTCCGCAAGGGGGTCGAACAGGGCTATCGGGGGGCGCTGTCAGCAAGGCTGGATCGGTCGCCTTGGGATTGCGCCGCATGAACGCGGTCGAGCGCTGTGATCCGCTTGCCGGGACGGTGGTGGTTCAGGCAGGCGCGACGCTGCAATCTGTGGCCGACCACTGCGCAGTTCACGGGCTATCCGTCGGCATTGATCTCGGCGCGCGCGGGTCGGCAACGATTGGCGGCATGATCGCCACCAACGCGGGAGGCATGACGGCCTTTCGCAACGGAACCATGCGTAACCGTGTATTGGGAACGGAGATTGTACTGGCCAACGGATCAATCGTGACAGACCTGACGGAAGTGGAGAAATGCAACGAAGGCTATAGTCTAACCCAGCTGATTTGCGGTTCTGAAGGGACGTTGGGCATTGTCACCCGAGCTGTGTTGCGCTTGACGACCGAGCCAACTGTAACCAGCACAACCCTGATCGCAGTAGAAAACGCCCACGCAGCCCTGACCATATTGCGGGCCGTCCAGAAGGCGCGCGACCTGACAGCCGTCCATGCCGAGATCATGTGGAAAGACTATGCAGAAACGGTTGCGGCAGCCCTGCGTCTTTCCGGAATAATCAGCTTTGCCAATGCACCGGCTTATTTTCTGCTCGATGTCGCGGAAACGGTCGAAGACGGCCTTTTAGATCTCTTGTCCGATCTGAATGTCACAAAAGCCATAATGTGCAAAAGTGAAAGCGAAAGAGCTGATCTTTGGCGTATTCGTGAAGAAAGCTTTGAAATCGACCGGCAGGTACCCAATTGCGAATGGTTCGACATTTCCATGCCGCTTGACCGGATCGACATGACATTGGCCGGGATAAGGCAGCGGATCGCGTCAATTGACCATGGACTCCGCGTCTGGGCAATGGGCCATCTTGGCGACGGCAATCTGCATCTGACGATCGGTAGCGGCCAGCCGTTGAGTGATCTGACGAAAACCGCCATAGCCGACGCCGTCTATCAGGGTCTGAAACAAATTGGCGGCGCGTTTTCGGCAGAACACGGTATTGGCATCGACAAACGCGCAAGCCTCATCAAACATGCGGATCCGGAAAAGCTGCGTCTTTGCAGAGTGATCAAAAAGGCGTTCGATCCGGAAAACATGCTCAACCCCGGAAAACTGATCTGACCCTGACAGGCCGCTGGCTGGTCAGACACAGTCCTGAGGGGCAGATTGGCGACATTTGCGGTCGATACCGCGTCAGAACCAGAATTCAGGCGTTATTCGTAAGCTGGCTGTGCTTTTTGAACTAGCAATACACCGGAATTGTTGTCCGGGTCGCCATCATGATGAACCTTGGTCGTCACGCCCGGAAGCATGGCAAATGACCGCATGATTCTGTTGGGAAAGAACGTCCGGGGGATCGACTCAAATCCGGGGATTCCTTGCAGGATATCGCTGACGGAACTGCCGCAGAAGGCTTTGTTGACGGCCCCGTAGGATTCCGCCCGTCGGATCGCTGCTTCGGCTATTTCCGGGCTGACGAATACCTTGTGTTCAACAACGTCATAGGTCTCACGGGCATGATAATCGATATAGAATTTCCGCATCCGTTCCGTCACACCGTAATGCAGGTCGTTGCGCTCGGGCACATAGGGGTGATGCCAAGTGCCCGCCGGGTCGAACATCACGCGCTGGCTGCCGTCAATCATCAGCCCCGAATGGGCGCCTTCGCCTCCGTTCACGCGGACAACCGTGTACAGCGTGATCGACGGCGGTTCGCCCGACGAAAAGCGCGCTTTGGCTACCGCCTCGTCAGGGGCCCAGACAGGTTCGGCGCCACAAGCTGCCAACATCAGCGGCAGGCAAAGGCATAACAGCAATCGGCGCATGGTTGCGTCCTTGGCTAGGGGAAAAGGCCGGTATCAGGCGTTGACCAACGCCAGAAATATCAGGATGCCTATGGAAATCCCGGCAACCCAGGTTGCCATGCGGATAAACCCCGCAAATGTTTTTTCGTGATCTTTGACGGGCATCGTTCCATGCTTGTGTTCGGCCATCGTTCGCTCCTGAACTTGCGTTTCTGCCCGCATAACCGATTCAAGCGGGCCTGTCACCTACCGGCAGCAGGCAAAATTGTACAGTTTCGTCACTTGCGTTTCAGATCAGCGGCAAGGTGAAATCCGATGCGGCGCGGCTCTTCTTCTTCGACCGCTTTGGGTAGGGCGCGCAGCATGACATTCAACTGACTGACATGCTGGATGAGCTGTGTGCGGGCGTTTCCTTCATCTGTGCCGTAAAAAGTTATCACATCAGGATCAAAGAAACCCATTCCCTCAATTCGCATCACGCCGGCATCCCCGCCGGTGAATCCCATCGCAACCTCATGTGCATTGTCGAGTTGCGTTTCAAAATTCTGGATGTACAGAATTAACCGTTCATAAGCCCATTGTGCAGGGCTTTTTGCGTCAATATCCTCGGCCGACATGCCTTCAGGTAGCGGTTCCAATTCTGCGGTTCTGGGGGGATTCTTACCGGTATGAACAACGCGTGCACAAGGAATGGCCGTCGCCTCATGTGCCTCCGCCGACGTCTGGATCTGGTCGGTTATCTCTTCGTTTGCCATAGCCATGCTCCGTCCTGCCGCATTATGCGCGTCACCCGACCCGCCTTGAGCAAATGGTTAAGGTGTGCAACCGCTTCCACAAGTGCCAATCCATATTCGCCCTCGCCTATCTGACGCTTGAAAATGGTCAAAAAGCAACCGACCGCGGTATCGGGTTCACGAAGATGTTCCTCGAGCCGTGCCAAAGCGCCGATATGATTGTCGATCATCTGACCTAGCCGCATGTCCAAACCCGTGAACGGAAGTTTGTGCCCCGGCAGGATCAGATGGTTCGGTTGGGCGTGGCGCTGAAAATCTGCGCAGCTATCCAGCCATTCGCCCAAGGGATCGGCATCCGGCTCCGTCGCATAAACCCCGATATTGGCAGAGATGGAGGGAAGCAATTGATCACCACCCAGAATCAAATGGTCATCCTGGCTCCAGAAAGTTGCATGTTCCGGCGCATGACCATTGCCGATGCGCACGTGCCAATTGCGACCGCCCATATGGATTTTCGTTCCTTCGGTGATACGCGTATAGCCCAGCGGCAAGCGCGCGACGACATCAGCAAAGTTGAATGGCCGTTCCTTTGCACGCCTATCCAGCAGCCCCGCATCCATCCCGGCAGCGCGCCAGAAGGCCAATGTCTCGGCCACAGGTACGGGTTGTTCGTCCAGCACCAGCATACGTGCAAAAAGCCAGGATGTTCGGGTGGTGACCAGCTCGGCCCCGAGCGACTGAAACCAGCCGGCCAGGCCGATATGATCCGGGTGATAATGCGTCACCACAACACGGTTCACCGGCTTGCCGGCCAACGGACCTTTCAGGGCGGTTTCCCAGATCGCGCGGGTTTTGCGCGTATCGAAACCGGTATCAATCACCGTCCATCCGTCACCGTCGTCAAGCGCATAGACATTGACGTGATCAAGTGCCATCGGCAGCGGCAGCCGCAACCAGAGAACTCCGGGGGCGATTTCTATCGCGTCGCCCGCTTTTGGCGGCGTTTCAAAGGGGTAGCGGATACCAACTGACCGGCCGTCTGCCAATGGAATATTCATCAGGATGCCAGATCGTCAGGCGACAGGGCGAAAAGACCGTCAGCCCCTTCGCGGGCTTCGGCCAGCAGCCCGTGAAACTGGGGCAAAAGCCGCCGGATATAGACCCGCGCCAGCGCCGGGCGCGGGCCCGCGCCCCCTTCGGCCAATGCGGCACGAAGGTGAAAATGTGCACCCAGCACACGGGCAAATGCCTTTTGGAATGGGACGGCCCCGGCAAACCGGTCTGGCATGTCCTGCCCCAGCAGCCATTCCACTGCCTCCCGCAGGGTTTCAGCCGC
>JAOUMG010000633.1 GCA_029881635.1 Paracoccaceae bacterium
CGCCCGCGCCTTGCCCGCGCTGGAACGTGCCAAGGCAAACGGGTTTGATGTGACAGCCGGGACGTCGATCCACCATCTGACGCTCAACGAATTCGATGTCGGCGATTACCGCACCTTCTTTAAGGTCAAACCGCCTTTGCGGTCGGAGGATGACCGGCTGGCAGTGGTTGAGGCTGTTGCCTCAGGCCTGATCGACATCATCTCCTCCATGCACACGCCACAAGATGAAGAATCAAAGCGCCTGCCCTTTGAAGAGGCCGCTTCCGGCGCTGTCGCGCTTGAAACGCTGTTGCCGGCTGCGATGCGACTTTATCATGCCGGGCATCTGAGCCTGCCGCAGCTTTTCCGGGCGATGTCGCTTAATCCCTCCAGACGGCTGGGGTTGCCGCAGGGGCGGCTTGCCGTCGGGGCACCGGCCGATCTTGTGCTGTTCGATCCGGACGCACCCTTTGTGCTCGACCGTTTTACGCTGCAGTCGAAATCCAAGAACACCCCTTTTGACGGACAAAGGATGGAGGGCAAGGTTCTGGCCACATTCGTCGGCGGCACGCAGGTTTTTGAGGCAGGGAGCTGAAATGCCGATCATCGAAACCGGGTTGCTGGGCTTACTGACCACGGGCGTGCTTGCCTACCTGCTGGGTTCGGTCCCGTTTGGTATCGTGATCACGCGGACAATGGGCCTGGGCGATCTGCGCCAGATCGGGTCTGGTAATATCGGGGCAACGAATGTTTTGCGCACCGGCAACAAACCGGCGGCATTCGCGACACTTCTGCTCGACAGCGGCAAAGGCGCGATTGCCGTGCTTCTCGCGCGCTGGGTCTTTGCCGACGACGCGGCGCAGCTGGCGGGGCTTGCCGCGTTCCTTGGGCATCTTTTTCCGGTTTGGCTGGGCTTCAAGGGTGGCAAAGGCGTTGCAACATTCCTGGGCATCTTGCTGGCACTGGCCTTTACCGTCGGGTTGGCCGCCTGCGCCACTTGGCTGATCACAGCAGTTGTCAGCCGCATTTCATCGCTTTCAGCACTGGTTTCATCTGCGCTTTCAGCCATATGGGCCACTTTTTTGGGGCATGGCGACATGGCCTTGCTTATCGTCATATTGGCAACGCTGGTCTTTTACCGTCACCTGCCAAATATCGAAAGGATCAGGGTGGGAACCGAACCGAGAATCGGCAAGAAATGACAGCCAAACCAGTGAATTGCCGTTGAAGTAACCCCGCAAGAGTCAGCCTGTGTCGTTTCGATTGTGATCGAACCGGAATTCGTCGGTTCAGACTGGTTCGGCCTCAACCTTAATCGCTGTGGCAGAAGTGGTGGCCGGTTGATTTCCAGCGGAATGTCCGCGTCAACAGGGCGTACCCTGGCGTGCAGCGCTGAAATATTACACGACTAGTAACTGTATTCGGCATAAATACGGCTCAGATCGCCAGCCCATTCTCCGTTATATTTGTCCAAAAGTTCATCGGCTGGCGTCTTGCCAGATTCAATGCTTTCGTGAAGGGCATTCAAGAAATGGGTTTCATCCGGCACCATGCCGCCGGCACCTGACAAGGCGCGCGCTTTCAAGCCCTCATGCGACATCGCCACGACCTCACGCGCCAGATCGTGCATGTTGAAATTGCCGACCTTTGCTTGAAGGCCGTCTTTCGATGCAGCTACACGCATGGCATCGCGGGTTTCAGTATCCCAGCCTTTTACCAGATCCCAGGCGGCATCAAGGGCGTTTTGATCATACATTAACCCGACCCAGAATGCGGGCAGTGCACAAAGCCTGCGCCATGGGCCACCATCGGCACCGCGCATTTCGATGTACTTTTTCACACGCGCTTCGGGGAATACAGTGGTCATATGGTCGGCCCAGTCCGAAAGCGTTGGCTTTTCGCCCGGCAGGGCTGGCAGTTCACCCTTAAGAAAGGCGCGGAAAGACTGGCCCAAGGCGTCGATGTATTTCCCGTCGCGGTAGACAAAATACATTGGCACATCAAGAACATAGTCAACGTAACGCTGAAAGCCCATGCCCTCTTCAAAGAAGAACGGCAGCGTACCGGTGCGGGCGGCATCCAGATCACGCCAGATGCGCGACCGCCAGGATTTGTGGCCGTTTGGCTTGCCCTCGAAGAAAGGGGAATTGGCGAAAAGCGCGGTGGCCACCGGTTGCAAGGCCAGCGCGACGCGCATTTTTTGCACCATGTCTGCCTCGGAC
>JAOUMG010000634.1 GCA_029881635.1 Paracoccaceae bacterium
TTGGATGTCACCGGAATTTCAAACCCGGTTTTCACTGCTCCCCACCTGTCTCAAGGCTAAATCTAATATTGCCCTAAGCCATGACAACTTGTTCCATTCCGTATTGGGAATGCTTGACGTGACCACACAGGATTACACGTCCGACCTCGATATCTTTGCGACCTGCAAATCCGATACCATGGTGGCCAAGCAATGAAATCGTCACCGCCAGAACGCATCCCCAAGCCTGCGCGCGTGACGGGATTGGCGCATCTCCTTGCCGCTCAGTCATATTCCTTATCGGGATTCCGAAGGCTTTGGCGGGAAACCGCGTTTCGTCATGAAATAATATTGTTCATCGCAGCACTTGCCTGGTGCTGTTTTCTCGCTGTTCCGGTGGTTGAATACGCTGTATTGACTGGGCTGTTCTTTTTGCTGGTGTCGGTTGAGGCACTAAACACGGCCATCGAATGTATCGTCGATCAAGTATCCCCCGATTGGGCAGAATTCGCCAAGGATGCCAAGGATTTGTGTTCATTGGCTGTCATGGGCGTTCTGCTGGCGATTGGACTTTTCCTAGCAGTTATCACTGCCAATCAGCTCTTAGGGTTTGACTTGGCTCAAAATGGACAACGTTTCAGGCAAAGACACGACATGTGCCTGTTCGATGGCCGTGTCCGATTCAGACACTCTCATCACATCAATCCTATAAAGGGCTCCTATGCGCATCCTGTTAGTTGAGGACGAAGCCTCGCTTGCAAAGGCGGTGGTCGAACATCTTAAGTCAGAGCAGCACATGCCGGACTGGTTTGGTACATTAGAGGATGCACAAAGCGCCGTGCAGACCTTGCATTACGATCTTGTCTTGCTTGATCTGCATCTGCCGGATGGCGACGGCCTTGACCTGCTTCGCAAGCTTCGTGCACGGGCCAGGTACACCTCGGTCATCATCATGACCGCCCGCGACAAAATCAGCGACCGGATACTCGGCCTGAACCTTGGGGCGGATGACTATGTCATAAAACCCTTCGACCTGCATGAACTCTCGGCCAGAATTGCAACCGTCAGCCGCAGACAGATGGATGCCGCATCCGACACCATCCGTTCGGGCGACCTCGAATTCAATCTGGCCAAACGCAGCACCCTGCGAAACGGCGAACCTGTATTGTTGACTGCAACCGAGTGGTCGCTTGTTGAATGTCTGTTACGGCGTAAGGGAAATGTCGTCTCAAAAGCCGCTTTGGAAGAGGCGATTTATTGCTTTGGTAAAGAGGTCGAAAGCAATTCGATCGAAGCACATGTCAGCAGACTTCGCTCGAAACTTGGCAAGGACAGCATCGTGACACATCGTGGGTTGGGATATAGCCTGACCCGATGAGTAAATTGCCACAAAGTCTGATCCAGACACTGACGCGAACATTATTACTGATTTTCAGCATCGCGTTTCTTCTGGGAACCGGCATTTCCATCTATGTTGTGCAGAGAGAATATGACGAACTTCTTGATGTAGCGCTGATTACCAAGGCGCAGCTGATGTTGCCGCTTCTGTCGGCGGAACAATCGCTTCCAGACGGCTCACCACTGCATGATTTCTCCCAGATTGCTGGATTGAACGTCGAAGAGGATGAGAAGGCGGTTTTTTGGCTCGTCGACGAAAATGACGCTGTATTGCGTCACTCCGAATACATGCGTCCAGGGTTGGATCCGGCAAAGGTCACAAAACCCGCATATTCGACGGTGGATGGTTACAGATTTTTCGTTACCCAGCCGGATCCATTCGGGTATCGTCTGAAAATTGGCGAACCCCTGACGGAACGAAACAAGGCAGCGCTGGACAGCCTTTTGGGTATCGGCTTCAGCGAGGTCACTCTGGTTCTGATAGCATTTGTGGTTTTGCGCCGGTCGATTGGCCAGGTTCAGGGTTCGGTTATCAGCCTCAGCAACGAGATCGGCCAAAAGGACGAGCGCAATCTCAGCCCCATTGATCCATCCACTTCGTTCAAGGAAATGGTACCGGCGGTCGAAACCATCAATGCCCTGATGGCACGCCTTGAAAAGGCCGTTGAAACGGAAAGAAGTTTCGCAACCAATGCCGCCCATGAGTTGCGAACACCGCTTGCCGTTTCGCTGGCCCATACGCAACGCCTGATGGCTGCCACCAAAGACCCCGATCTGGTTGACCGCGCCAAAGAAATCGAATTGGGGCTCAAGAAACTCAT
>JAOUMG010000635.1 GCA_029881635.1 Paracoccaceae bacterium
GCCGAGGCCGCGATCATCGCGACGATATCGGGATCGTTGACAAGATCATGTGACAGAACGGTGCAGATCAGCAGCACTTCGTTCTTGAAGCCCGGCACGAAAAGCGGCCGGATCGGACGGTCGATCAGGCGCGATGTCAGCGTTTCTTTTTCGGATGGCCGCGCTTCGCGCTTGAAAAAGCCGCCCGGAATTTTACCGGCGGCATAGGTTTTTTCTACATAATGCACGGTCAACGGAAAGAAATCCTGCCCCGGCTTTTGTTCGCGAGCGTAGGTCACGTTGGCCATGACAGAGGTTTCGCCCAGAGTGGCGATTACAGAACCATCGGCCTGGCGGGCAATCTTGCCCGTTTCCAGTGTCAGCTCTTCTTGGCCCCACTGGATTGATTTTTTCGTTACATTAAACATCTATCGTTTCCTATATGAGAGCACCCACGGCCCCTGCCGTGTCTCCCGTTTTGCATGGCGGCCCCATTGCCGCCGCCCCCTATCCTTTGCATGTGGCCGGGGGCATGGCCTCACGTCGCAGATTGCGGGCGTCTACAGGATTTCCACAGGATTGGGAAGCGGGGAGTTTGCGATGGTGGTCCAGTGTGGATTTCAGGGGCTGATCTGAAGGGGTTTGCTCCCGTTGCGTCAACTGTGTCGAAAGCCTGACGCGGATCCCGAAGCAGGTAGCCATCCACCCCAATGAATTCACCAAAGGTTTTTCGGCCCACCCCTCGTCCCCGGAAACAGGAAATCCCTAGGGTTGCCCCACATCCCTCTGGTTGTTCAGCCGATGAAACAGATGGGTAAAGGTAGCTGCACCCAGTACCGGAATCACCAGGTTGACCAGCGGGACTGACAGGGGCGCGGCCATCAGGATGCCGGCGATCCAGATCTTGCCCGAAAACTGTTTGCGCAATGCCTTGGCCCCTTGCCGGCCGAGCCTGCGCATCGCCACCATCTGGAAATATTCACGCCCGAGAAGATAGCCGTTTACCGCCCAGAACATCAGTGGTGCGAAGGGGCCGACAAAGCCGTATGCGACAAGAGCGAGGAGGTTGACGGCGATGAGCAGGCCGAAAAAGTTCAGGCTGTCGATCAGCGTATCGAAAAAAGGCAGGCGCGGGACAGCGGGCAGACCGGTATAGTGGCGATCCTCGACCGCTTTGGCCACGTCATCGAGGAAAAGGCCGGTGAAGGCCGAGGCGACCGGCACCATCAGAAAGACCGACAGGCCGATCATCAATAGAAGCGAACCCCAGCCCAGAAGGTCTTTCACCCAGGTGATTTCACCAACCCAGGGCAGGGTGAGTGTTTCCGGTGTCAACCAGTCGAGGACTTGCACGAAACCGGCATAAACGCCGAACAGCAGGGCCAGCGACAGCCCGACGCCAATCACCAGAACCCGCAAGAAACGCGGGTCGAAGAACTGGCCGAGCGCCTTGGCGAAATCGGTGAAGATCACTTGCTGACCCAAGTGGTGATCTTGGAAATATCGGGCCGGGGCCGGTCAGGCGGAGTCGATGTTTCCGTGCCGATATGGATCAGGCCCGGCACCCATTCATCAAAAGCCAGGCCAAGACCGGTTTCGCAGAAAACCTCATCCTCAACCGCCCAGCCGGTCAGCCAGTTTGCCCCCCAACCCGAAGCGAGCGCGGCGTTCAGCAGCGAAAGACACACCGCGCCCGCAGACAGCGTTTGTTCGATATCGGAGACCTTGTCGGTGGCTCTCGCGCATTTGATGACCGCCACGACCAGATCGGCATCGGCGAACTGGGCCACGGATTTTGTGATCTGTTCCGCGTCCATCCCCAGCGCCTCGCCCCGTTCCGCCACCAGACCGGCAAGCCGCGTCAGCGCCGGTTTTTCCAGCACCAGAAACCGCCAGGGTTCAAGTTTGCCGTGATCGGGTACCCGCGTGGCGGCGGTCAGGATCGGGGTCAGCTCGTCACGCGTGGGCACCGGTGCCTTGAGCGTGCGGGCAGGCCGAGACCGGCGCGACAAGAGGAAATCTATCACAGGTTGATTGGGGATGGGCATTGGCGTCTCCGTTTGATCTGTCATTGATGTCGGCCAGATAGGGCGTTTGGTCAAGCAGGTGCTGGGCCGCGACAGGTGTTTTTTCGCAGGTTGGGGACGCGGAGATGAATTATTCTGTCACAAATCGTGGATGTTCCGGCAGCGGTATGGCTGTTAGGCACAGC
>JAOUMG010000057.1 GCA_029881635.1 Paracoccaceae bacterium
CTGTCCGTCCTTCTCGGCCTGTGCAATCATCCGACGCGCAGTCATCTGGCTTAACCTAAGCGATGTCATCAGGTTCTTGCGCAAAAGTGTCTCGATCACTTCATCGTCAGGGTTCAATGGATCAGAGGTAGCGATCTCACGGCTGGCATTGACCAGAATATCAATGCGGTCGAAGGCATCCACCGTCGCTGAAAGCAGATTGGCCATTGTCAGTTTCTGACACAAATCGCCGCCGAAAAATCTTATTGGGCTGTCATCATCGTCGGCTTCTTCGCCTATTTCAGCGGCCAATCGCGCTTCGTCGCTGTCGGCAAACACAACCCTCGCCCCCCGGTCGACAAAATTGCGGGCAATGGCCAGACCCAGACCATTGGCGGCACCAGTGACGATGGCGGTTTTACCAGCGATAGATAGTGTCATGCAGGTTCCAGACTTGATTCTGTTTGGGCAGACTAGATGAAATTACCGCCGACGGCGAGATATCGGGATCGCTTTGGGCGATGCCTGGGGATGGGATGCGCGCAAAACTTTGAACCCGGCGTCTTTTGTAACCTCTGAGACATCACGAAACATTTCTGCCAAAACAGTTTCATAGGGCAAATGGCGATTGGCGACCAGGATCAGAACCCCAGAAGGACTGAGCATCTTCGCGGCAGCGCGAATAAAATCTGCGCCCAAGGCAGGATCAGCCGCCCGGCTGGTATGAAAGGGCGGATTGGTGATCACAAAGTCAAACTTTTCAGCAGGCTTGAAGCGGGTGGCATCCGCCCAGTGAAACACCGCCCGTGCATCGGCAACATTGCGCCGCGCACAGGCAAGAGCGGTATGATCAGCCTCGATCAGATGCAGTTCTTTAACTTTATCCTGTGCCAGTATCTGCGTCGAAAGCCAGCCCCAACCCGCCCCGAGATCTGCAATGCGCCCCGAAAGATCAACCGGCAGAACTGACGCCAGCAAGGCTGAACCGCGATCAACCTTATCGGCCGAGAAAACCCCGGGCAAAGTGACATATCCCGGTGCCGGAGACAGTTCCGCAGCCGCCCAATCGGCGAATACCTCGCCATCGGGCGCGTCAAATCGAAAGATTTTGCCATGCGCCTTGGACATTGGCGCAGATATCGGCACGCGCGCGCGGACGTCTTTGATCATGGTCTCAATACCGTCGGTTTTCTGCCCGTCTATCCATATCGGGCCGCCCGGTTGAACCAATCGTACAGCGTCGGCAACCAGTCCCCGCGCCGCAGCCTTGGCGCGCGGCAGAAATATTACGGCGGCTGAGAAATCGCCGGAACCGATTGATGCCAGGACCGAAAATCCCTGCGCGACCAATGCATCGTGATCCGGCCGAAACCCCTGAACGATTGTCACCCTGTCTTTTGGCAGCGCCGACAAATTCACCCCTGGCCCCGCATTCAAAACCAGAACGCGCCCGGTGACCGGCAAAGCGTCATCACCCTGAAGGGCCAATGAAAGACGTGGGTTCATGGTGAATACCTAGGGCGCGGAAGCCCCTATTCCTTTTCCATCGTACATTGCAGCGGAT
This sequence comes from Paracoccaceae bacterium, assembly GCA_029881635.1. Taxonomy (GTDB): domain Bacteria; phylum Pseudomonadota; class Alphaproteobacteria; order Rhodobacterales; family Rhodobacteraceae; genus Albidovulum. The sequence continues at coordinate 1,544 of JAOUMG010000057.1, forward strand.
GTTGATGGCGGCGCGCGAAATCCATCACCTGCGCCACTTTCGTCTCAGCGACCTCAAAGGAAAATACACCAACGACGGCCAGACCCTTTTTATGTACCGTCAGCATGATCTCAAAAGCCTGCGAGTGACTGAGCCCGAAGAAACGCTCAAGCACATGCACAACAAACTCCATCGGCGTGTAATCATCATTCAGGATCAGCACCTTGTACAACGGCGGACGCTGTGTTTTCGTACGCGTCTTGGTGGCCAATGACGTATCACTGCCAGTGCCCTCTTTGTCGCCGGACATTATGATGGGGCGTAAAAGCAAACAGCATTCTCCGAAGGAATCGGCCATATGGAAGTAGTAGCCCAATATAGTCGCAATGCCGGATGAGAAAAGACTTGCCAGCAATTGAATTGAATATCCGCCCCGAAACCTGCACCATTTGCCCGGAGGTCACATGCCGCAGGTTAGGTTAGTCGGTTTCGATGCCGACGATACACTTTGGCACAATGAACGGTTTTTCCGTCTTACACAGGACCATTTCGCCGGGCTTCTGGCTGACTATGCCCCCCGCGATCACCTCGAAGAACGATTGTTGGAGGCTGAACGGCGCAACCTTGGGCACTACGGTTTCGGAGTCAAAGGGTTTATTCTTTCGATGATCGAAACCGCGATCGAGGTGACTGATGGTCGGGTTCCTGCCTCGATTATCCGGGAGCTTATCAGCGCCGGGCAGGACATGCTGAGCCATCCGATAGAACTTTTGCCCCATGCCCGCGCCACGATCGAGGCGCTATCACCCGATTTCAGGATTTTGTTGATCACCAAAGGCGATCTTCTGGACCAGGAGCGCAAACTGGCCCAATCCGGGCTTGGCGATCTTTTTGACGGCGTCGAAATCGTCTCGCACAAGACTGCTGAGGTTTATGCCGACATTTTCAACCGGCATGGCCATGTGCCGGATCAGGCCATGATGGTTGGCAACTCTTTGAAATCGGATGTTTTACCGGTACTGGAGATCGGCGGCTGGGGCGTACATATTCCCCATGATCTGACTTGGGCGCTGGAACACCAAACCAGCCCCCGCAATCATTCCAGATTTCACGAAATCATAGACCTCGGCGGATTGACGGAGCTCCTACACAGTATCCCGTGATCCACTCGATCTGGTTGCAACCTGCCCGTTGCCCCGCATATCTTGGGTGGCATCCCGGTCACAGTGGATGGCTTGCCGAACATCGGGATCAAACACATTGAAAATAGGGTGTTTTCTCACTCAATCGCATGTGCTATCGTTTTTTCAATAAATCAAGCCCCGGCAAAAGATCGGGGTAAAGAGGCAGGACTAAGGTGAAGAACGTGACCGCTCGTCTGGGGCAGTACGTCCGTTGTGGATATGTACTGACTGTCATTGCACTGGCCATTCTGGCCATGCCAAATGCGGCTTTGGCTGCACCTTATGCCGATATGGTGATTGATGCGCGCACTGGTCAGGTGCTGCACGAATCCAATGCCGACACCCGATTGCACCCGGCCTCTCTGACAAAGATGATGACGCTCTACATTGCCTTCGAGGCGATTGAGCACGGCGAAATATCACTCGACAGCAAGGTCACCATCTCAAAAAACGCCGCCGCTGAACCCCCTTCGAAGCTGGGTTTGAAGGCTGGCCAACAGATTGCGCTGCGCTATCTCATCCGCGCCGCTGCGGTCAAATCCGCAAATGATGCGGCCACAGCCATTGGCGAAGCCATTGAAGGGTCCGAAGCAGCCTTTGCCAAGCGCATGAACCGCACGGCCAAAGCGCTGGGAATGACGCGAACCAGCTTTCGTAACGCCCACGGGCTGACCGCCGACGGGCATCTTTCAACCGCGCGTGACATGACCATATTGGGTCGTCGCGTATTTTATGACTATCCGCAGTACTACAACCTTTTTTCGCGCCGCTCGGCAGATGCGGGTATTGCAAAGGTCAATTCTACAAACCGTCGTTTTCTTGACAGCTACAAAGGGGCTGACGGAATCAAGACCGGCTACACCAACCCCGCGGGGTTCAACCTCGTTGCCTCCGCAGAACGTGGAAACAAGCGCATCATCGCCACTGTTTTCGGTGGCAGATCGACAGCAACACGCAACGCCCGTGTTGCAGAACTGCTCGATATCGGCTTTGGCAAGGCTCCGCGCCGCGCAACAGTGCAAAAGCCTGCGCTGCCCACCTACATGGCCAGCGCAGAGCCGTTCGATTCTAATTCTCCCGCTGTTTCGGGGATTGGCACCACTGCCGCCGGCAAAACGCTGCGGTTGACACGCGCCGTCCTCAAAAGCCCGCGGCCGCGCGCGCGCCCAACCGGCAACCCACAACCATCAGAAACCCCGAGCGACGCGCTGCTACTGGCGATGCAGGATGATATTGGCGCGGCCCTTGCCGAAGCCATTTCTGCAACGGAACCGGCGCCTGCCCCCGCTGACACTCAGATCACCGAAACGGTGACCGTTGCAAATGCGGTTGAGGCCTTGGAATTGACCGGCCCAACAAATCCCGAGAATCCGTCGGTGGCGGAACCTGCCGCCCCTTTCGCAACCTTCGAGCAAAGCACAGCACCGCAGCCAGAAACGTTGCTGGCGCAGGCTACCTTGGATGAAGCGGTTCCTGAACTTGGTATTTCGGCTGAGCCCGAAGCAGCCATCGTCGCTTCGGCCACAGCCCCATCAACATCACCCCGCCCGGTTGCGTCACCAAAACGCACGACCAACGCAGCAGCACCTAGTGAGATGGTTGCTGCCATCGAGCCGGTCATGGCAGAGCCCACCCCGGTCAGCGAAGAAGCACCCGAACCTGCGCCAGTTATCAGTACTGTGGAAGTTATGCCTGTGGTTAACCAGACCCCGGAACCCAGCCCTGAACAGGTTATTCTCGTCGCCTATGCAACGCCCGAACCAATGGCGGAAAGCCTTGAAACCGTTACCCGTGTCTCGACCTCGGGCGGACGGGAATGGGCGATCAATGTCGGGCGTTTCAGCAATCGGTACGACGCCGAACGTATGCTGTTGCAGACCGCACTGGTGGAAATGAACACTTTGGATGAGGCGCTGCGCAAAGTGGTCAACCGCAAAGGCGGTTTTGACGCGAACTTCGTTGGCATGACGCATGATATGGCCGAACTCGCCTGCCGCCGCCTCGTGGCACGTCAGACCGAATGCACCTTGATCGGCCCCTGATCGCTACTAATTGCCCCACCCCTTACCCCGTTGGATTGACCGATTACGGCCTTGGATGGTTATCCCAGTCTTTTGCCAGCAACCTCTGCCCGTCGCCCTCCGGGTCGTCATATTGCCGGTTTCTGAGGGTCCATAGAAATGCCAACAGCCCTATTCCGCCCAAAACAAGCGATACAGGGATCAAGTAGGCCAATATCTCCATCTTCGCCTCCTATTTCAGCCGCAGAGCGTTCAGCGAAACGGTCACCGATGACGCCGACATCGCCAACGCTGCGATTAGCGGCGTCGCCAGTCCGGCAAGCGCAACTGGAACGGCCAGAATATTATACCCTATCGACAGTGCAAAATTCTGTTTGATCCGACGGCGCGCCAGTTGAGCCACGCGCATGGCTTCGGCTACAGGCGCCAGATCCTGCCCGAGAAGAACAATATCGGATGCCGCCCGCGCGGCATCAAGCGCCGAAGCCGGCGAAATCGAGACATGCGCGCCTGCAAGTGCTGCCGTATCGTTCAGCCCGTCGCCCACCATCAAAACCCGGTGGCCTGCGTCGGCCATTCTTGCAATTATTTCTGCCTTTTCTGCAGGGAAAACACCCGCCCGCCACTCTGCAACATCCAATTCGGCGGCAAGGGCAGCCACTGGACCATCACTGTCGCCCGACAGTATCATGACAGATAGCCCCCGCGCCCTGATCGCTGCCACCGCTTCAACCGCCCCTGGCCGCAGCCGGTCGGTAAACGTAAAGGCACGTGCCGCACCTTCGCCGATTTGCAGCCATGTCGCGGTCATGTCACGAGCCTTGGCCCCCACCCACGCGGCGCGACCCAAACGAACACGTGAACCACGCCAGATTGCTTCGACCCCATAGCCCGCCACTTCGTGCAGGTTTGAAACCGTTGCTGCCGTTACACCGGCCGAACCCAAGGCCTCAACCAAAGCACGAGACAATGGATGCGCCGATCCCTTTGCCAGTGCCAGCGCGAGCGCCAGATCTTCGCCTGCATGATCGTCCAGATTGGCAAGTTGTGGTGCCCCCAGTGTCAGCGTACCGGTCTTGTCGAAAACAACCCGGTCTACTTCTGCCAACCGCTCCAGCGCGGTGCCATCCTTGATCAGCAACCCCTTGCGGAACAGGCGACCCGAGGCAGAGGTCACCACTGCCGGGACTGCCAAAGCCAAGGCGCAAGGGCAGGTGATGATCAGCACCGCCGCCGCGATATTCAGCGACAGTCGCAGGTCACCACCGCTTTGCCACAGCCAAAATGCCAGGGCTGACAATGCCAGCACATGCACAGCGGGCGCATAGGCCCGTGCCATCCGGTCCGCAAGCGATGTATAGCGCGTCCGGCCTGCCTCGGCGACGGCCACCAGATCTGCCATCCGGTGCAGCGAACTGTCGCGCCCCGCAGCCGTCACGCGCACCGTCAGAGGGCCAGTCAGATTGACTTCGCCCGCGCTGACAACAGACCCTGTGCCGGTCCAGACCGGCAGCGTTTCACCCGTCAGCAACGACCGGTCAAGCTCTGACGCGCCGTCGGTTACCACCCCGTCGACAGGCATCCGGCCCCCGGGCATGACCCGCACCAGATCACCCGGCACCAGATCAGCGACTGCCACCGTCGCCTCACCACCTTCCCGCAACAGCAAGGCCCGCGGAACCTCCAGCGCCGAAAGTTCCTCTGCCGCAGATCGCGCCGCCGCCCGGCTGCGAAAATCGAGGTAGCGCCCCGCAAGAAGGAAAAAGCACAAAGACACCGCCGCGTCGAAATAGGCATGTTCGCCATGGGCGAACGTCTCATATAGCGACATTGATGCCGAAAGGATTAGCGCCAGCGATATCGGCACATCCATTCCCAACCGGCGCGCCTTCAACGCGGCCCAGGCTGAGCGAAAGAAGGGCTGGCCCGAAAAGGCCAGAACCGGCAAGGCGATCATCGCGGAAATCCAGTGGAAGAGGTCCCGCGTCGCCGCCTCGGCACCCGACCAGACTGCAACGGACAGAAGCATGATATTCATCATGGCAAACCCGGCGACGCCAAGCCGCATCAGCAGATCGCGCCCCTGCCGGTCTGTCTCAGTCACGCTCAAGGCGCCCGGGTCAAGCTCATGCGCCGGAAAGCCTATGCCAGCCAATCGGGCGATAAGCTCATCGGCCGTGACATGCGGACCTGCCTCAATGCTCACGCGGCGCTGCGTCAGGTTTACACGCGCCGACCGGACACCAGGGTGGAGCAATAGTTCCCGTTCGACATCGGCGATGCAGACCGCGCAATGCGCGGTGGGCAAGGTCAGCACGAAGCCTGCCCGCACCTGCGCCTTTGCCTCTGCCGCCACCGCTTCGGCGGCATGGGCCGCAACGCAGGCCGGGCAGGCAGAGACCGAAGGGGACATCGCCGCCATACCCTTATCCCTTTACGAAAAGGTCGATGCGCTGATGAAATTTGGTGCCATCCGGCGCGAAGGCCTGAACCAGCACCATCCATTTGCCGCGATCCAAACGAACCGGCGCTGAAAACGCGCCGCCCGCATAGGCAAACTCCGGCGTAACATCATCAGCAGATACGGTGGTCCGCCCGATCATCGCCGTCAGCCGCGCGACATCCGCCGGTAACCCCTGCGCATCGCGAAAGGTCAGTGTGAGAACACCGTCACTATAAGCCGGCTCCAACGCCCATCCGAGCGCTTCTTGCGCCACCCTCTCCTTGTCGAACACCTGGCTGGCGACATAGGAGTTCTTGACCTCCAGCCCTGGGAACGTCTGAACCGCCATTACGGCCATGGTGATGTTGACCCCGATGATCACGGCGAAGGCCGACGCCGTAATCAGGAATACCTTGCGACCTGTCAGTGGCGTGTCCATTTCACGGCTCCTTCCCGTTGAAGATTGTATCGACATGAATTCGATCTGCGTTTTTCAGATCCTCTACCCACAGACGGACCGGGCTGCGCACAAAGGCAGCCCCTGCACTGCCTGCGGGGGCGGTGATGTAAACACGCTGGGTTTGGGTTGCATCGGCGGGCACCAGAACGGTCAGACCGTCGGTTCCTTCCAGGGCGATCTCGAAAGGGTGAGCCGCCGTTTGCGAAATCGCGAAAAGGCGGTCGTCATTGTGCTTGTTTCGCAGGCGCAGTTCATAGGTGTTACGGATCGAACCATCCGACAGCGTGACAAAAAGCGGGTTGCGAACCGGCGTTATGTTCACGTCGATCGGTGACCGGATGAACAGCGCTACGATCAACGCAACACCAACCGCTGACCAAAGCACCGTGTAAAGGATCGTGCGCGGGCGAAAGATATGCTTCCAGATATTTTTGGGCTTTTCGCCCGCCCGTTCGGCGGCCTCATCCTTCAGCGCCATGTAGTCGATCAGGCCACGTGGCTTGCCAATGCGGTCCATCACCTCGTCGCAGGCATCGATGCACAATGCGCATGTAATACATTCCAGTTGCTGGCCTTCACGAATATCGATGCCCATGGGGCAGACATTCACACAAGCCATACAGTCGATGCAGTCACCCTGAGTAGGGTCCACCTCGCCCTTCTTCAGCTTTCCGCGCGGTTCGCCCCGCCAGTCGCGATAGGCCACGACCAACGTGTCTTCGTCCATCATCGCCGCCTGGATGCGGGGCCAAGGGCAGGCGTAGATACAGATCTGTTCCCGC
>JAOUMG010000636.1 GCA_029881635.1 Paracoccaceae bacterium
GGTCTCTGACACATAACCGGGCGGCACATGCAGGATGAAGGACGAAATCTCGCTGCCCGGAAACTCTGCCCCGAGGCGTTCATAGACAACCGAAGACCCGTCGATGGAAAACCGGGGGCGGTCGCTTGCTGTGGTCAGCGCGTCAACGGGGCGCGGGGTGGCGATGAAATAGTCGATGCCTACATCGAGCGCCTGCGCAATCTGTGCCAGCGTTCCCAAGGTAGGCGTGGCATTGTCGCGTTCTAACTGGCTGAGGTACCCTACCGATACGCCTGAACGATCGCTGAAACCCTGCAACGTCAAAGCCAGTTGTTGCCTGCGCCGACGGATCAGCGGCCCGAGGCTGGTCAACTGCTTGGGTTGCGGCATGGCCATTGTTGGAAACGCGATCTCTTTGAACAAAGGATGCGCCCGTTGATAAAGCAAAAATTTTTTTTGTCAGCAAATTTTTTTTTGCCAGAGGTGAAGTCGACATCAGGGGTCATTCTTTACAAGCTTTGACCGTGATCGGATCACTCTGGATTTTTCCAACTTCCCGGCAGGTTCCGTCATGGCATATCTGCCAGCCGCCTTGGGTTGCCCCCGACGCCGCAAGTGTCAGTGACGCTACAGGCGGCAGATCGGGGTGCCATACCCACCAGCCGTCCAGCAACTGCGCATCGTCCCCCGGCTCCATCCCGGCGCCCGATCCCTTGACCGCTGCCTCCATCAACTGCAGCGCGCCTTTTTCTACGCGCCAGATTTCACGCCAACCGGTTTTTTCCACAGAATGCTGCCAACCAAGCTCAAAGGTGCCTTGCCCCAGATGCAGCGCAATGGCCCCGACCAGCAGGCAGGTGCCGCTCACGCAGCTACCCGCGCCCGGCGCAGCCAGATGAGTGCGGCAAAACCTGCGGCCATGGCAAAGCCGAGTTCATCGGTCCAGGGCAGGGCCGCGACCAATGTCGCCGCCGCAGCCGCTGCAAGAATGCGCAAGGGCCAGGGAACCGGCTGGCCCAGCCATCCGATGACGGCGGTTCCCCATAACCCGATGGCGATTACCGCCTTGGTAACGACGTAGATGACCGCCGGAATATATCCGATGGAAGCCGCCAAGGGCCCGCCATCCTGTAGCATCAGGGCGGGTGTGTAGACTGCCATGAACGGAATGACGAAACCCGCAGCGGCGACCTTGATCGCCTCCATCGAAATGCGCAGCCCGTTTTCCTTGGCAATCGGGGCCGCGGCAAAACATGCCAACGCAACAGGCGGCGTCAGGTCGGCGAGGATGCCGAAGTAAAAGACGAACATATGGCTGACGATCAGCGGCACACCCAGTGCCAAAAGGGCAGGGCCTGCAATCGACGAGGTGATGATGTAATTGGGTATCGTCGGGATCCCCATGCCCAAAATGATGCAGGTCACCATGGTCAGGATCAGCGACAGGATCAGGGATTTGTCACCGACATGAACGATGAACTGGCCAAAGGTATTGGCCGCCCCGGTCAGTGTCATCGTGCCGATGATCACGCCTACCAAAGCACAGGCAATCCCGACGGGCAGGGCGGTTTTGGCCCCTTCGGCCAGACTGTCGCGGCAGATCACCAGCGTCTCGCGCCCGCCAACAGAAACGGCATTCCACAGGATCAGACCCAGGATCGCCACAGCGACAGGGCCGATGCCGAACTTGAAGAATGCCGCCGCAAAAGCCCCAAGCCCCAGCCAGAACAGCAGGCGTATCACGCCCGCAGGCAACCCCAGCGCGATAGACCCGCCCAGTATCAGCAGCACCGTCAGCGCCAGCCCGATCGTGCCCGCAAAAAGCGGCGTGAAGCCTGAAAACAGCAGATAAACCAGTACCCCAAGCGGCAGGATCAAATACCACCGTTCGCGGATTGCGGCGATGGGCGACGGCAGGTCTTCCTTGGCCATTCCGCTCAGGCCGTGGCGGCCTGCTTCCAGATGCACCATCCAGAAGGCCGAGGCGAAATAAAGAACCGCCGGGATCAGCGCTGCCTTGACGACCTCGACATAGTCGACGCCCAGCGTTTCGGCCATGATGAAGGCAACGGCCCCCATGACTGGCGGCATCAACTGACCGCCCATGGATGCGGTGGATTCGACTCCGCCTGCAAATGCCGGCCGGTATCCGAAACGTTTCATCAGCGGAATGGTAAATTGCCCCGTGGTCACCACATTGGC
>JAOUMG010000637.1 GCA_029881635.1 Paracoccaceae bacterium
CGGCCGCGGCGATGGTCATCAAAGCGGCGATTGTCCAGAAAATCATTCTGCCTGTAGCTCCCGGATGATCGGTAAGATTGTCTCGTTCAGCGCTTCCCGGGAAATCGGCCCGACATGCTTGTAGCGGATACGGCCCTGCTTGCCGACGATATAGGTCTCCGGCACGCCATAGACGCCCCAGTCGATCCCGACCCGGCCCGACAGGTCCCAGCCGATGCGGGAATAGGCGTTGCCAAGCTCATTCAGCCAGGCCCGGGCATCCGCCTTCTCGTCTTTCCAGTTGAGCCCATAGACTGGAAGGATACCTTCCTCGGCCAGCCGGGTGATTAACGGATGTTCGATGCGGCAAGGTATGCACCACGAGGCGAAAACATTGACCATTACCACCTCACCCCCGAAATCCGCCGAGGCCAGCCCAGGGAGATCCTCGACCAGCGGCGGCAATTCGAATTGCGGCACGGGTTTGTCGATCAGAGCCGAGGGGATTTCCCTTGGGTCCTTACCCAAGCCGATGGCGAAATAGACCGAGATGCCCAGGAACACCAGCAAGGGCAGAAAATACAGAAAATGCCTGAATGTCATTGGGTTATTCGGCTCCGGCTAGTTGGGCCACGGCCGGCGCAGCATGGCGTTTTGGCGCGCCGACGCGCAATCTGCGATCGCTTAGCGACAGGGTGCCGCCCAGGACCATAATTAATGATCCCATCCACATCCAGGGTACCAGCGGGTTATAATAGATACGGGTGACCCAGGCGCCATCGGCCTCGTCGCCAAGCACCACATACAGGTCCTTCATGAAGGTTGTATGGATGGCGGCCTCGGTTGTTTCGCGTCTCTGCACGATGTAGCTGCGCTTTTCCGGCTCCAATACGGTATATATTTCACCATCGCGGCGCACCGTGAAGGTGCCGCGTTCGATAAAGTAATTTGGCCCGCGAAGGTCCTCTACCTTGTCGAGGGTAAAGCCGTAGCCGGCGACCTCGACGCTTTCGCCGACTTTCATTTCCTGAATAGCCTCGGTGCGCCAAAGCGAAGCGCCGGTGACACCCGCGATCGCCACGGCCAGGCCGAAATGGGCTACCGTCATACCCCAGGCCGCCCGAGGCAGGCCTCCGGCGCGCCTCAGGCTGTTGGACAGCGGTCCACGCCCCAGGTCAATGCGGTTGGCGAATTCGGTAATGGCCGCCGCGCCCAACCATGCGGCAAGACCAATGCCCACGAATCCCAGCAATGAACTGTCGCCCACAAGCCACGCCCCGGCCCAGGCAAAAACCACCGCCACGATGGCGGCCGGGATGAGGCGTTTTTTCGCTCCGGCGATGTCTCCACGTTTCCAAGCGAGCATCGGCCCGATACCAGCCAGGATTATGAACGGAATATACAGTTTGGAGAAAATGAAATTGAAAAACGGCGCGCCGACCGAAACCTTGCCCAATTCCAGAACATCTAAGAACAGCGGATAGAGTGTCCCAATCAATACCGTTGCCGCCGCGACCGACAAAAGCAGGTTGTTCAGCACCAGGCCGCCTTCACGGCTGATCGGGCGGAACAGACCGCCGCCCTTCAACGTCGGCGCGCGCCAGGCAAACAGCGCCAGGCTTCCCCCGATGGCTACGACAAGCAGCAGCAGGATGAACAGGCCGCGTTCGGGGTCGGTCGCAAAGGCGTGGACCGAGGTCAATACGCCGGAACGCACAAGGAAGGTGCCGATCAGGCTCAGTGAGAAACCAATGATGGCCAGAAGGATCGTCCAGCCCTTCAGCGTGTCGCGCTTTTCGACCACGATCGCCGAATGCAACAGCGCGGTCGCCACCAGCCAGGGCATGAAGCTGGCATTCTCGACCGGGTCCCAGAACCAGAAACCGCCCCAGCCCAGCTCGTAATAGGCCCACCAGCTGCCCAGCACGATGCCGGCGGTCAGGAACCCCCAGGCGACCAGCGTCCAGGGCCGCACCCAGCGCGCCCAGGCGGCGTCCACCTTGCCCTCGATCAGGGCGGCGACGGCGAAGGAAAAGGCGGTGGACAGCCCGACGTAACCGGCATAGAGCATCGGCGGATGGAAGGCGAGGCCGGGATCCTGCAACAGCGGATTCAAATCGTTGCCGTCAACCGGGGCCGGAAAGATGCGCTCAAAGGGGTTGGAGGTCAATATCAGGAAGGCCAGGAAACCAAACGCA
>JAOUMG010000058.1 GCA_029881635.1 Paracoccaceae bacterium
TTATCAGGTGTCGGCACTGGATGCCTTCGGTACCTTTGGCCGCGCCGAGGTTTCGGCGATGGGGGCGATTGTCGAATATCTTGATCTGACTCAGCGCGGTAAGCTGCCACTGTTACGCCCGCCGTTGCGGGAAAACCTTGGCGCAACGATGCAGATTGACGCTGCCACGCGCCGAAACCTGGAAATTGCCCAAAGCCTTTCGGGGGGCCGGGATGGTTCGCTGATCGCTGCGGTCGACCGGACCGTGACATCAGGTGGCGGGCGGTTACTTGAACGGCGGATATCCGCACCATCGCGCGATCTGGTTGAGATTGGTGCACGGATCGCGGCTGTCCGGTTTCTCTTTGAAAAGGCGAGGCTTACCGACGAACTGCGCGGGGACCTGAAGAAGGCCCCCGATATCGACAGGGCGCTTTCCCGCCTCGCGCTTGACCGTGGCGGACCGCGTGACCTTGCCGCGATCCGCGCCGGGCTGCGGGAGGCTGGTCGCATTGCGGAACGGCTGAACGCCACCGATCTGCCGGAACGGCTTTCCAATGCAGCCGAAGCGCTGGTTGGCCACGATGATCTGGTCGCGCTGCTGGACCGTATGCTTGTTACAGAGCCGCCACTTCTTGCCCGCGATGGTGGATTCATCGCGCCTGGTTGCGACGCTGAACTGGATGAAACCCGTCAGCTCCGCGACCAGGGTCGCGGGGTCATTGCACGGATGCAGGCCGAGTATATCGAACGCACCGGCATCCAAAGTCTGAAAATCAAGCACAACAACGTGCTGGGCTATTTCATCGAAACGACAACGACCCATGCAGATAAAATGCTGTCTGCACCACTGAACGAAACCTTCATTCACCGCCAGACAACGGCCAATCAGGTTCGCTTCACCACAGTTCCGCTTTCAGAGATGGAAACCAGAATCCTGAATGCCGGCAATCGGGCCTTAGAGATAGAAAAGCGGCTCTATGACGGCTTGAAAGCGACGATTATCGATGCAGCAGGCATCATCGCAGATGCCGCGCGGGCGATGGCTGAGGTAGATCTTGCCGCCGCGCTGGCGGATATCGCGCGCAGTGAAGATTGGTGCGAGCCGGTCGTCGACTCAAGCCGCGCGCTGGTAATAGAAGGTGGCCGCCACCCGGTGGTGGAAAATGCGCTGAGACGGGCGGGGGAGCCTTTCATCGCCAATGACTGCGCTTTGACTGACGGCGACACACCCGCAATCTGGCTGCTGACCGGCCCGAACATGGCCGGTAAATCGACCTTCCTGCGCCAGAATGCATTGATTGCCCTGCTGGCGCAGGCGGGCAGTTTCGTGCCCGCGAAATCTGCCCGTATTGGCCTTGTTTCACAGCTTTTCAGTCGGGTAGGTGCTGCTGATGATCTGGCCCGGGGTCGGTCGACCTTTATGGTCGAGATGGTCGAAACCGCCGCCATTCTCAATCAGGCAGATGACCGGGCGCTGATCATCCTTGATGAAATTGGTCGTGGAACGGCAACCTATGATGGCCTGTCCATCGCCTGGGCAACGCTGGAACATCTGCATGACGTCAACCGCGCACGTGCGCTTTTTGCCACCCACTACCATGAGATGACCGCACTGGCTGCGAAACTTGATGGTGTCGAGAACGCGACTGTTACCGTCAAGGAGTGGGAGGGCGATGTCATATTTCTGCACGAGGTGCGCAAGGGCGCGGCCGACCGTTCTTATGGTGTGCAGGTGGCCCGGCTGGCTGGTTTGCCGACGGTGGTGGTCGAACGGGCGAAGGTGGTGCTTGAGGCGCTCGAAAAAGGCGAACGTGAGGGCGGAACCCGCAAGCACACGCTGATCGACGATCTGCCGCTATTCAGTGCGGCCCCTGCCGCCCCGACCCGACCCGCGAAGGGTCCTTCGGAACTGGTAGAGCGCCTTGCAGAACTCCACCCCGACGAAATGACTCCGATTGACGCCCTCAGCGCTCTCTATGAGTTGAAGGGCATTATCGGCAAATAGCCCGGTTTACCAACTTCCCGAGGCACCGCCGCCCGAGGATGACCCACCACCGGACGATCCGCCGCCCGAGGATGAATTGTTGTCGCGTGTCCGCGCCGGAATGACCCGGAAAACCTGCCGCCGGTCATCGCAGTTCTGGCAGTGATAATCGACCCGCTCGCGGCCGGTTGAATGATAGGTGGCGCTAGCCAACACTGTCGTTTCACCATGCAGGGTGCGATAACCACACGAGTTGCACGCGCCAAAGCTGTTGAACATTGCCTTATAGGCTTCAATCTTGACGTGGCCGCAGTTCTGGCACCGCCAGACATCGTAATCAACTGATCCGACCCGCTCCTCGGTGATCTGTCCCGGTTTTAGGAAGGGGTCTTCACCTTTCTCATCTGTTCTGACCATGCGGTTCCCGTCGACCGGACAATAACGCGGGCGGGTCCGATGCCACCGCTTGCCAACCTGATAGCCAACAAAACCAAGGGGCGCCAAGGCGAGAAAGGCCCAGTCCCCGACAGTATCCAGCGCCCTTTGAAGCCATCCGCCCACGCGATACGGCAATGAAGCGTCGTACTCCCCTGGCCAGCGGCCGGTTATGCTGCGGATCATTTCTGACACGCCTTGCCTGATGCCACCCGCATAGTCATCGCGCTTGAAATACGGAACGATCACATCGTCGATGATCTCTTTCGCCGCCGCATTCTGGCTGCTGCCATAGCCGCTGCCCACCTCGACCCGAAGCTCGCGGTCGTATCTCGAGACGAGAAGCATGAGCCCGTCATTGCGGCGCGCGTCGCCGATACCCCAGCGGTTGAAAAGGCCCGTCGCGAAAGGTTCGATCGGCCCGGAATGGCCGTAGTCGGACATCTGGTCGATGGTGACGACGGTGAACTCGATATTCCGGGCCTGTTCGAGTTCGCGCAGCGTCTTGCGCAGGGTATCCGCCTGTTCGGTGGACAGAAGACCAGCATGATCGTTGACATACCGGTCCGATCTGGAGGGATAGTTCTGCGCAAGGGCTGCGTGGCCCAGAAGGAAAAAGAGCGCCGCGAAGATCAGATGAAGCCGCATCTTCCCCCTATTGTCTACCAACCTTGATCACGATCTTGGGGTCGAACTCACGCCCACCTGCGCCGGCCGCAAAAGACGATCATGGAGCATGAAGCCTTCGGTCATCACCTGAATGATGTCACCGGATTTTGTGTCCGGCAGAGCCGCCTCAAACATGGCTTGATGAAGCTGTGGATCAAATGCCTCGCCAATCTCCGGGACAATCGGTTCAAGCCCATGTTTGCCCATCACGCTAATGAGTTCGCGCATTGTCAGCTCGATACCTTCGATAAGTGCCTTGGCAGCCGCGCGCTGTTCTTCGCCCGCAGCCTCCAATGCTCGTTTGAGGTTATCGTAAACCGGCAGAAGATCCCGGGCGAGCTTGCTGCCGCCATATTGCTCCGCCTCGCGCCGGTCGCGTTCACCGCGCTTGCGAATGTTTTCTGCATCTGCCAGCGCGCGCATGAACCGGTCGCGCATATCATCGCGTTCGGCACGAAGTACTTCTATTTCATCCGCCAGAATTTCGGCTTCAAGCCCTTCGTCTTCGCCCATCAATTCCTGATCTTCGGCGATTTCGTCTTTTTTCATGTCAGCCATAGATATTATCCCTTGCGCTCGCCCGACAGCAATTGACCAACCAGCTGCGCCGTATAGTCCACAATCGGCACAATGCGCCCGTAGTTAAGCCGCGTCGGCCCGATTACACCAACTGCCCCAATGATCTTTCGGTCAGCGTTCATATAGGGAGAGACCACCAGAGAGGAACCCGAAAGTGAAAAAAGTTTGTTCTCTGAGCCGATAAAAATGCGCACACCTTCGCCCGCATCCGTCAATTCAAGGAATTCAGCTATGTCGCGCTTGCGCTCCAAGTCATCAAACAATGTTCTAATACGGTCCAGGTCCGAATCGTCGGTCTGGTCGAGCAGGTTGGAACGGCCCCGGACAATCAGCCTTTCATGGGATTCGCCGGGGTTTTCCCAGATCGCGAGGCCACTTTCGACCAGTTCACGCGCCAGCCCGTCGAGTTCCTGCCGCTTTGCGGCGATCTCGCCGCCAAGATGGGCCCTGAGTTCACTCAACGTGCGCCCTTCGGCCAAGGCATTCAGAAAGTTGCCGGCTTCGCGCATGGATGAGGCAGTTTGACCCGGGGGCGGCCTGAAAACGCGGTTTTCAACATGACCATCGGAAAACACAAGTACGACCAGCGCGCGGTCTGCGGCGAGGCTTACAAATTCGATATGGCGAATGGCGGCTTCGTATTTTGGCGTCAGAACCAAGCTGGCACCATGAGTGATCCCTGACAGCGCTGAGCCGATACGGTCCAGCAAAGAGGTAACACCGGGTTCATTGCCGCCGGTCGTGGCCTCCATCGCCTCACGGTCCTGGGGTGAGAGGGTTTCGATCTCCATCAGGCTGTCAACGAACATTCGCAAGCCAAGCTGTGTGGGAATTCTGCCTGCCGATGTGTGCGGGCTGTCAAGCAGGCCAAGAAACTCCAGATCCTGCATGACATTCCGGATAGTGGCCGCGCTGACGCTTTCGCTCATCGACCGGGTAAGCGACCGCGAACCAACCGGTCCTCCCGAGCTCAGATAACTTTCGACGACGCGTCGAAACACTTCGCGCGAACGATCATTCATTTCTGCCAGGATGCCGTGTTTTTCTGTCATTGCCCGTTCCGGTTGGTCGCTAGACAGATAAAGAGCAGGGACCACCTGCGTCAATCGGGGTTGCATCACCTGCGTGGCGGGCTGTAATTGGCCGTGAGGTTGAAAAAAGGAATTTCCATGCGGCCCTCCGGCAGAAAACTAGACGAAATGCGCGCGGTTTCGATTGAACCCAATGTGACCAAGCACGCCGAAGGGTCCTGCCTGATCCGCTGCGGCGATACGCATGTACTTTGCACAGCCTCGGTCGAAGATCGGCCACCATCGTTTCTGAAAGGTACCGGGCTTGGCTGGGTTACGGCAGAGTATGGAATGCTTCCACGGGCAACCAATACCCGCAACCGGCGTGAGGCTGCCGCAGGCAAGCAATCTGGCAGAACACAAGAAATTCAAAGACTTATCGGCAGATCGCTCCGCGCAGGGGTGGACAGGGTGGCATTGGGTGAAAGACAGATCACTGTCGATTGCGATGTCATCCAAGCCGATGGTGGGACCCGTTGCGCATCAATCACAGGCGGTTGGGTCGCGCTGCGACTTGCGGTCAACAAGCTGATCAAGGCAGGTGACGTGATTTCCGATCCGCTGGTCGATCACGTGGCAGCAGTAAGCTGTGGGATCTATGCGGGCCAGCCGGTGCTGGACCTTGATTATGCCGAAGACAGCGAGGCTGGAACCGATGGTAATTTTATCATGACCGGTCGCGGACGATTGATCGAGGTGCAGATGTCCGCCGAGGGGTCGACATTTAGCCGGGATGAGATGAACAAACTGCTCGATCACGCCGAAGCCGGCATCAATGCGCTGGTCGCGGCACAGGCCACCGCCCTCTGATGCGCCGTTTTAAGGAAGATCGGTTACTGGTTGCCACCCATAACAAGGGTAAGCTGACCGAAATTGCCGCCCTTCTTGCGCCTTTGGGCATCACCTGTATCAGCGCCGCCGAGATGGGCTTGGCCGAGCCCGAGGAAACTGAAACCACTTTTATCGGCAACGCCCGGATAAAGGCACATGCCGCCGCCAAAGCCACCGGACTGCCCGCTCTGGCAGATGACAGTGGCATCGAAGTTGACGGATTGGGCGGCGCACCGGGTGTTTACACCGCGGATTGGGCCGAAACGCCGAACGGTCGCGATTTCGTGCAGGCGATGACGCGCACATGGGCGGAACTGGAGGCTGCCGATGCCCCTTACCCCCGCACCGCCCGTTTTCGGGCCACGATGGTACTGGCCTGGCCAGACGGCCATGACGAAGTTTTTGCCGGTGCGGTTGAAGGCCAGGTAGTCTGGCCAATGCGTGGGGTCGAAGGGCATGGTTACGATCCGATGTTTCAGCCAAACGGATATGATCAGACCTTTGCCGAGATGGATTCGTCGCTGAAGAACAGTATCAGCCACCGAGCTGATGCATTCGCCAAGCTTGTCTGTTGTTTTGGAGAAGAAAAATGAATGCCAGACTGATTTCATCCGGTTCACCGTTCGAAAAAACATTTGGCTACAGCCGCGCTGTCGTCAAAGGCAACTGGTGCTTTGTCGCCGGTGTGACCGGTTATGACTATGCGACCATGGTCATGCCCGCGGGAATTGCTGATCAGGCCCGCAATTGCTTTGCCACCATTCGTTGGGCGCTGACCGAAGGCGGTTTCGCGCTAGAGGATGTTGTCCGGGTTCAGTACACCGTGACCGATACGGCATTGATCGATGATCTTGTACCCGTTTTGGGCGAAAATTTTGGCGATATTCGGCCTGCGGCCACAATGGTTGTTGCGTCTCTAATCCGCCCCGAAATGAAGATTGAGATCGAAGTAACGGCCTTCAAAGGCTAGGGAATGGAAGATTGGAAACACGGCGGTTTTGGTCTTTATCTGCACTGGCCGTTCTGTACATCAAAATGCCCTTACTGCGACTTCAACAGCCACGTCGCCACCGAGATCGACCAAGCCCGCTGGCAGCGCGCCTATCTGAGCGAGATTGACAGGGTAGGCGCCGAAACAAGGGGCCGTGTGCTGAACACCGTCTTCTTCGGCGGTGGAACGCCTTCGCTGATGGATCCCGATCTGGTTGCCGCAATATTGGATAAGGTTCGGACCACCTGGACAACTGCCAATGACCTGGAAATTACCCTGGAGGCCAATCCGGGCAGCGTAGAGGCTGGACGGTTTCGCGGATATGCGGATGCGGGCGTCAATCGCGTCAGCATGGGCATTCAGGCGCTGAACGACACTGATCTGAAGCGGTTGGGGCGACTACATTCCGTCGCCGAAGCCCGGACGGCGTTTGATGTCGCCCGCAATGCCTTTGATCGTGTCAGTTTCGACTTGATCTATGCGCGGCAGGATCAGACTCTGGCCAATTGGCGCGCCGAACTGGCCGAGGCAGTGACGATGGCAGTCGATCATCTGTCACTTTATCAATTGACGATCGAAGAAAGCACGGCCTTTGGGGCACGCCATGCCGCCGGAAAGCTTGCGGGCCTGCCCGGGGATGATCTGTCTGCTGATATGTATCTGATAACAAACGATATACTGGACGGCTTGGGCATGCCAGCCTACGAAATTTCAAACCATTCCCACGTGGATGCGCAAAGCCGACATAACCTGATTTACTGGCGATACGGGGACTATGCCGGCATCGGACCAGGGGCACATGGTCGGCTGACCCTGGGCGGTGACCGCTTTGCCACCATTACCCCGAATGGCCCGCTTGTCTGGCTGCGACAGGTAGAGCAGTCGGGACGCGGGGAAGGTTTGCGGGAAACACTGTCCAGGGCGGATCAGGCTGGAGAGTATCTGATGATGTCGATGCGCCTTGCGGAAGGTTTGGACATGGCGCGGTACAGCACCCTTGCCGGGTTTGATCTGGAGCCACAAGTAATCCAACGGTTGCAAGATCTGGGAATGGTTAAGATCGAAGGCAGGCGGCTGTCTGCCACGACAAACGGCCGGGCCGTTTTGAATGCGATTATCCGGGAATTGATGCCATGATGCGGCCGGTATGGGGTGCTTGTGGTGCGATCGCGCTGGCATTGGGGGCAATCGGGCTGTTTCTGCCCTTGCTCCCTACTGTGCCCTTCCTGCTTTTGGCAGCATTCTGTTTTGGGCGCGCCTCAACACGGCTTCACCATTGGTTGCTTTCGCACCCGGTTTTCGGGCCGCCGATTCATAACTGGAACGAGCGCGGCGCAATCAGCCTTCGGGCGAAAAGGTTCGCCTCTTTATCCATCGTCGTTGCATTTGGAATGTCGTTGGCCCTTGGTTTTGGGACAAAGATATTGATTTTGCAGGGTTTAGCACTGGTTGGCGTGGCCGTTTTCATTTGGACACGGCCGAGTTCTTGAAATCTATCGCGTCGAGCTAAGAAGCTGACAAAGCTCATCAAGTTGATCAAGCGTCTTGTAGCTGAGGGTGACACTGCCGGTACCGTCACCCTTGTGATCGATCACGACTTTCATACGCAGATGTGCGGAAAGATCGCTTTCCAGAAGGCGGGTATCGGCGTCCTTTTCTGGGCGTGTCTTGATTTTGCCTGTCCGGCTGCCCGCGGTTGTCTTTGATTTAGCGAGCTTCTCGGTCTCACGCACCGAAAGCCCACGGGTCATGACGTCGCGCGCCAGGGCGATTGGGTTATCGGCTGTAATCAATGCGCGCGCGTGACCCATCGTGAGCTGCCCGGCAATC
>JAOUMG010000638.1 GCA_029881635.1 Paracoccaceae bacterium
ACATCCTGCCGATCACGCCGGGCACCTCGATTGCGGCTCTGATGCCGGTGGACGCCCCCGAGGACGATTGGGAAAACCTGCAGATATTCTTTGCCACATCCGAAGGTGATGTGCGGCGCAACGCTCTGTCGGATTTCACCAATGTCATGCGCAACGGCAAAATCGCAATGAAACTTCCTGACGGCGTGTCGCTGGTGAATGCGCGGATCTGCGATGAAAACGACGATGTGATGCTGGTGACGAAGCTCGGCCGTGCCATTCGTTTCCCGACGACCGAAGTCAGGGTCTTTAAGGGGCGCGATTCGACCGGTGTGCGCGGAATCCGCCTGGCCGCCAAGGATAAGGTCGTGTCGATGTCCGTCATCCGGCATTTCGAGGCCGATCCTGCCGAACGTGCCGCCTATCTCAAACAGCGTCGCCTGATGGCTGGTGCTGTGGAAGACGACGCCGAGCTGGACGAGGACGAGGAAGCCGTGGCCGAAGGTCAACTCAGCCCGGAACGCTATGCAGAAATGTCGGCAGCCGAGGATCTGATCCTGACAATATCGGCCAAGGGAGCGGGTAAAATCTCTTCCTCGCACGATTACCCGGTACGCGGGCGCGGCGGTCAGGGCGTGATGGCGATGGACAAGGCCATGCGCGGCGGGTCACTCGTTGCCTCATTCCCGGTAGAGCCCGACGATCAGATCATGCTGGCCACATCGACGGGCCAGTCTATCCGTTGCCCTGTCGATGGTATCAGTTTCCGTTCCCGCTCGGCCGGTGGAGTCAAGGTGTTTGACACAGTCAAGAAGGAAGAGGTCGTTTCCGTCGCGCGCATCGCCGATCAGGGCGACGAAGAGACCGCAGACGGAGCAGAAGATACCGGCACCAGCGACAGCGACCTGTAGGGCTGATCCGAAAACCATTCTGTCAAAAGCCGGGCGCCTGTAGAGGCCTCCGGCTTTTTCGCTTTGCGGGCCTCATTGGGGCGATCTGCACCGAAAACCGGTATCTCCCTCAGGGCTGACGATGTCATTGCCTTGTCTGCTGCATTGGGCAGGAAGTTTCTCCGCCTCAACCGAATCAAAAAGCACAACCTTTACGTGCATTATTTTCTCATTCGGCCACAATTCATTAACCGCTGCCTTAATATCTCCACAATTTTTAACCAAAAATAAACTTATTGTAGGCCAAGCTTACAACTCTAGGGGATAGAGGAATGGCCCGCGGCAAAGTTGGCGCGTGTCAATTGGGAAGCACCAGGAGGACTGAACATGAGCCAATTGGACATCAATGCGCCGCATCATGATACCGTGATCCGTCATCCGTTTGACATCAACGGTATCGTCCACGCGATTGCCGCATATTTCTCGTCCGATACTGCCGGGAATGCGCCGATGGCACCACTCACGGATGCCGAGCGGCGTGAAGCAAAATACCGCATCCGCGAGCAAGGTTATATGGGCGACCTGGGTATCGCCACAAACTTCTGAGCCATAGGCTGGCCCCGCTACTGGCGGGGCTTTTCGTTTCGGCGAACCGAACCTGGAAGCTGCGCCCAACCGAATTTGCGTAATTTCCGCGCAGGGTATGATTTTCCGGTTCAGATGATCGCGAAAACACTTTAAGTCGCCCCTATGGGCGAAACACTCCACATCATTGGCGGCGGCATGGCCGGTTCTGAAGCCGCCTGGCAAGCAGCCGAGGCAGGCGTCAGCGTTGTCATTCATGAGATGCGCCCGAAGGTTGGAACCTTTGCCCACCGTACTGGCAATCTGGCTGAAATGGTCTGTTCCAATTCCTTCCGTTCAGATGATGATGAACGCAATGCCGTTGGCCTTTTGCATTGGGAAATGCGCGCCGCTGGTGGGTTGATCATGGAAATGGCCACGCGCCACCGTCTGCCCGCTGGCGGGGCACTGGCGGTTGACCGCGACCCCTTCGCCCAGTCGGTGACCGAACGTCTGCGGGCGCATCCGATGATTTCCATCTGCGAGGAAGAGATTACCGAACTGCCCGCCAAAGGCCAGTGGATCATTGCCACCGGCCCCCTGACATCTGGTAAGCTGGCCGAGGCGATCCGGGCCGAAACCGGTGCCGAGGCGCTGGCCTTTTTCGACGCCATCGCGCCCATAGTTTATGCTGAAAGCGTCGATATGTCGGTCGCGTGGATGCAGTCGCGCTAT
>JAOUMG010000639.1 GCA_029881635.1 Paracoccaceae bacterium
AGCCCGCTGCAGATGCGCATGTTGTTCCAGAACCTGATATCGAATGCGATCAAGTTTCGCGATCCGGCGCGCAGGCTGTGCGTCACGATCGCGGGGCGTACGGAGGAAACCACCGGAAAGGCCGTGTTCGAGATCAGCGACACCGGGATCGGCATCGCGCCTGAACACCAGCAGAAGGTGTTCGGCCTGTTCCAGCGGCTGCACCTTCACGACGATTATCCGGGCTCGGGCCTGGGCCTTGCGCTGTGCCACCGAATCGTCAGCAACCATGGCGGCGAGGTCGGCGTCACGTCCGTGCCCGGGGCCGGCAGCACCTTCACCTTCACATTGGATCCGCGCACATGACCACCAAACCACCTGCCATCGAACGGGTCATGCTGATCGACGACGAGATGGTCGACCAGATGATCTACAAGCGAGTGATCCACCGCTCGCAGCTGGTCCGCGACATCGTGACCTTCGGCTATGCGGAAGACGCGCTGGCCTATCTGCGCGACCCCGCCAGCCCGCCGGTCGATCTGATCCTCCTCGACATCAACATGCCGCGCATGAACGGGTTCGAGTTTCTCGACGCCTACGGCGCCGATCCCGGGCCGGGGGCCTCGGCCGTGGTGATCACCATGCTCACGACCTCGCTGACGGCAAGCGACCGCGCGCGCGCCGAGAAATCTGAACTGGTCCGAGAGTTCTTCAACAAACCGCTGACCGGGGAACATGTGGCAACGGCAGCGGCGCTTGTTCGCGAGGCAAAGGCCGAATAAGGATCATGCCCGGCCCGGCCGCGCCGGCGGCGGACCCTTCGACCTCGAAGAACTGGCCGATGGGCAAGCCTTTCAGACTGCCATCAACGCCTCGCGACCGTTTGCACACAGTGCGGAAATCGGAAATCCCGGCTCTCTGCCAGCTTTGGCCGGTGTTCGATGCATGACCCGCCGGACAGCCCGCCACCGGGGGTTTTCCAGCCACGACCAAAGCCCGGTTTGGTGTTTGTGCCGACCGGCGCAGGTCGAGCGATCGCTCGACCAACGGAGCCTTCGTCGCCCGCAGCGGGGCCGGGTCTTCAAGGTGGATTACGGCGTCGCCTGAGCCGATGGGATGAACTGCCTTCCCACCAGACCGCGGTTGCTGTTGCGGGCACAGGTGGAGACAGCAGCATCCGATGGACATCAAGGTCTGGGGCGTTGAAATCCCGGCATATGGCAGACAGGCTTGTCAGCGAGACGGTCGGAAAAGCTGCCCTGGTTCTCGGCACGCGCGCCCGCATGAGTGCGGTCGCAGATGGTTGGCGGGGATCCGGTCAGTTGCTTGCGCTGCAAGGTGATTTGGTCAGAGCACCATGATCGAAGAAGCGAACATCGATATCGGTGGCTTGCACGCGGAAATCGAAAAAAGCATCGGCACGACTCCACGCGACGCGGTCCGGCGACAGGGCTCAATCGCGCTGTTCAATGACGAGGGAAATGGACCACCGTTGTTCTGGTGCTTCAACAAATGGGTCGAACCCGTCTTCCTGGCAAATCGGTTGGGCCCCGACCAGCCGCTTTTCGCAATGCGCTCTTTTCACGGATTGGCAAAAGGGAAAAGCCTGAAGCAGGCGAATACAATTGATTTCGCGCGAAGCTATGTCGACGAAATACTTCGGATCGTTGACGATCAGCCAATTGTGGTCAAAGGCGATTGCCAGGCCGCACCGATTGCCGAAGCTATCGCACATGACCTTCTGGGGCGCACCGGAAAGAAAGCCCTGTTGCTGACGCTCGAACACGTGCCATTTTTTGGCTGTCCGGGCAGCGTCGTCCTGATGTTCGGGGCGACGAGCGAAAAATCCAATCCCTTCCTGCGCGGCGAAAACCTGGTTCCGGCATGGACGGCCATGCATCATTCCACGGCTTAACCCACCGCGCGCCAGACGGCTTGCCATACCGCGCCGATTTCCGCCCGTTAACCCGATTAACCCCCTCGCACAGCCCGGTAACAGGCCATAAACTCCCCCCATGCGAGTCGCCCTTCTCCTCTGCCTGTTGCTTGCAGCCTGCACCGCCCGGACCCTGACACCGGCGGAAAAAACCTTTTCCAGTCAACTCTTTGGAGAGAGCGTTGTCCCGTCGCGCATCCGCTTCCACGACGGCGCCCTGGTCGGCAAGGTCACCTACCAGCGGCAAAAACG
>JAOUMG010000640.1 GCA_029881635.1 Paracoccaceae bacterium
GAAGGTGTGTTACAGGTGGAACTTGCGGCACTTTCCTATCAGCGCACCCGTCTTGTCAGGGCTTGGACCCACCTGGAACGCCAACGCGGTGGCCTTGGATTCGTTGGGGGGCCGGGCGAAACACAGTTTGAATCAGACCGCCGCGCCATCGATGACGAAGTTGCCAAAATAAAGCGCCAGTTGGGCAAAGTGGTTAAAACCCGCGAACTCCACCGGGCCGCGCGGCGCAAGATACCATTCCCGATTGTCGCATTGGTTGGCTACACCAACGCGGGCAAATCCACATTGTTCAACCGAATGACCGGTGCCGAGGTCCTGGCCAGGGATATGCTGTTTGCCACACTGGATCCGACAATGCGGGGCGTGACCTTGCCATCTGGACGCAAAGTCATACTTTCGGACACTGTTGGTTTTATTTCCGATTTGCCAACACAGTTGGTGGCTGCCTTCCGTGCGACCCTTGAAGAGGTTCTGGAAGCCGATCTCATCTTGCATGTTCGCGATATTTCGCATCCCGAAACGGAAGAACAGGCCCAGGATGTCGGCGACATTCTTGACAGTCTTGGCGTTGACGATGACGTGCCGATGTTTGAAGTCTGGAACAAGATCGACATGCTCAGTGCGGCAACAAGGGAAGCGTTGCAGGTTCAAGACGCCCGAACACCGGGTATCTACGCCACATCGGCACTGACCGGCGAAGGGCTCGAAGGTCTTTTGAACGCCATATCCGAGACACTGGACGAAGAGCGAATTGAAACCACGATGCTGTTGCCCTTCACGGATGGCAAGCCGCGTGCCTGGCTGCATGATGCCGGGGTGGTGACCTCGGAAGTGGCCGAGCAAGACGGGTATCAGATTACCGTTTCCTGGACGAAACGCCAACAGGCTGCCTTCGCGCAGCTTTAACCATCAAGGGCGACGGAAAAAGTTTTCCGCCATCCGTTCCGTCGTGATCAGATCTTTTGGCCAACGGTCATTTCACGGCCCGGCCTCGGGCCGGAGGGTGGTGATACCTGTGGCTGCCGCCCGCGCCAGATCACGGTCAAGGGACATCGGCACATATTCACCACGACGCCAAAGTTCGCTCAGATCATCATAGTGACGGCTGAGCGGGTGGCCCGATTGACCCGTCGGGATAACGAAAACCGAACTGTCCGGATCAGCCAGATCATAGACGCCCCTGTAGCCCGCGCCATTGACGTTGGAAAAGGGCTGGGAACCACTGCCTGCCGTGATACCACGGTTCAGCGTATGGTCCCCGCCGCTGGTCGATTGGCGAATATTGACGACCCATTTCAGGAAGGGAACCTTCCCCAGAACGTCGTGATCATGGTTGGCCTCATGCGCATCCCCCCAACGCCAGCTTTCCACGTCATCGCCATATCGCTCTGACAGCATGAGCAGCGCATCATCAAGCGCGAGGCGGGCCATGTCGGTGCAGGTTTCCTCAGAAGCTGACTGCATAACGTTACACCAGTAACTTGCCCCGTCGATATCGCGGTAGACGCGTTCAATGAACAACGGTTCTACATGGGTGAAACTGTCGGCAAAGGCACCGAGTTCATCGCGGATCAGGCGGTTTTGCAATTTGCTGACCCAAGCCGCATAGATCAATGGTTCAGGCA
Organism: Paracoccaceae bacterium; assembly: GCA_029881635.1. GTDB lineage: Bacteria > Pseudomonadota > Alphaproteobacteria > Rhodobacterales > Rhodobacteraceae > Albidovulum. The sequence goes on from JAOUMG010000640.1 coordinate 1,626, forward strand.
GATGTTCATTCATGTTGCCGTCCCATTTTGCCAGCAACTCCAACGCCCTTTGGCGCAGGTGCTCTGGCGTGCCGGTGGGGGCGGCCTCACCTGTAAACCACAGATCGCGGGCAATAAGCGGCAGGATCATCCGGGCGGCAGGTGATGTGGTATCGAGCTGAACCGCGATAAAGCTTTCGCGGCTGTGAACTTCGCGTTCCTGCATCAGCCGGGTCCAGCGCTGACTACGCTGGGTATCGCCCCATTCAAAACTGACATGACGCGGGAAGGGGCGATCAACGGTCTTGTTGTTGGTGTTGCCGACGATCCCGCCCTCTGGATTAACGAAGCGAGGGTTATTGGGATAAGGCAAAACGCCCTGCCAGCGGTTATCGACCTGCCAGCCAAGCGCTGGCAGCCGACCCTGGCCCTGTTGTGCCGGATTGCGGGCGGGCATCGCACCGAACATGATCATTGCGATATTTGTCTGGTCGGCCATCGTCACATTTTGTGCAGGGGCCACAAAATCCTGCCCGGCGGCCATCCCTTCGGGCACCGACT
>JAOUMG010000059.1 GCA_029881635.1 Paracoccaceae bacterium
CCGCCAGATTGTCGATGAAGCGCTGCGCCTTTACCCACCGGCTGCGTTTCTGTCGCGCACCGCGCGCAAGGCGGACACGCTTTGCGGGCGCGAGGTTCGCAAAGGCGATACCGTGATGCTGCCGATCTATGCCCTGCACCGCAACCATCTGCTTTGGCCCGATCCGCACCGCTTTGATCCGGATCGCTTTGCCGACCCCAAGGCGATTGACCGATTTGCCTATCTGCCCTTTGGTGACGGTCCGCGCATCTGCATCGGTGCGTCTTTTGCCTTGCAGGAGGCGGTGATCATCCTTGCCACCTTGCTGTCACGGTTCCGGTTTTCGCGCGTTCCCGGGCGCGACCCCAAGCCGGTGCTGATCCTGACGCTGCGTCCGGAGGGTGGCGTCTGGCTGAAGGTTGAGCCTGCGTGACCGATTTTCGCCGATTTTCCCCCTATTTTTGAAAACTTGCCGTTTCCTACTATCCTTCAGTCAGAAGTTTGCAGGGAGGATTCGATATGAGCCTGATGGGAACATTGGCCAAAGTGGCGATTGGCGTGGCCGTGGCCAAAGGTGTCGGCGCGATGGTGCAGAACCGGGCGGGCAGTGCCCCTGCCCCAAATGCCGGAAGTGGTGGCATGTTTGGTGGGACGCATTCGCCGGGCGGAAAATCGACCGGCCTTGAAGACATGATGAGCGACATATTGGGCGGCGGTAATACAAGAGCCAGCAGCCCATCGGATAGGGCGTCCCAAGGCGGATTGGGCGGATTGCTGGAAGAGCTTGCTGGCAACCGCCCGGCACCGGAACCCCGTCAGACCGGCGGGATGCCACGTGGCGGGCTCGACGATATCATTGGCGGATTAGGGGGTGCCGGTGGTGGCCTTGGGGAGCTTCTCGGGGGGCTGCTGGGTGGTAAATTGGCCGACGTCGGCGCTGCTGAAACCGGCTTTGGGGATATCCTGAACCAATCCATGCGCAACCGGGGCGAGCCGAAAATCAAGCCCACCGCTCAGCAGGACGCTGTTGCGGCACTGATGTTGCGGGCAATGATTCAGGCAGCCAAATCCGACGGCAAGATCGATGCCGAGGAAAAGCGCAAACTGCTGAGCAATCTTGGCGATGTATCAGCAGAGGAGAAGCGTTTTGTCGAAAGCGAGCTGGCCTCTGCGGTGGATGTGCAAGGACTGGCCAGACAGGTGCCAAATGGCCTTGAGGCGCAGGTCTACACGATGTCGGTCATGGCCATTAATCTGGATAACAAGGCCGAAGCGCAGTACCTGCATCAGCTGGCCGGAGCCATGGGCATCAACCAGAAAAATGTGAACCACATCCATGCGCGTCTGGGCGTTCCGGCCCTTTACGCCTGATCCGCGCAGGGTCCGGAAACCTGACAACGGTCAGAGCGTTGAAACAGAAATCATGCTGAAGTCGGTTGATTTCTGTTGCCTGCTTTTCGGGGAAACCCCGGATTAGCCCTAGGTAAAACGGTTGTCGCGCGGAAAGCCGCGCGGTGCCATACGGCCGGCGCTGGCGCGTTTGGAAACCCATTCCACCAGTTCGGTTTCGGTTCGGGTACGTCCCGCCGGGTCTTTCCAGCTTAACCCCTCGGCAAGATCAAAAGTGGTCGCATCCGAAAGACCGCCATCTTTGTATTTCTGCAACCGAACGCCTTTGCCACGTGCCATTTCCGGCAGCTCGTCGAGCGGGAAGATCAGCACTTTGCGGTTTTGGCCCACGACGGCGACATGGTCGCCCTGAACGATCCGGCAAACCTGCGCCTTGACCCCATCGCGGGTGTTCAGCACGACCTTCCCGGCGCGGGTCTGGGCCACGACTTCGTCGGCAGGCACGACAAATCCATCGCCTTCGCTGGACGCCAGCAGATATTTAGCCCCTGCCCGGTAGATGAGCAGATCGACAATGTCGGATTCGTTCGGCAGATCGACCATCAATCGAACCGGTTCGCCCATACCGCGACCACCGGGCAGGTTGGCGCCAAGAATGGTATAAAACCGGCCATTGCTGCCAAATAGCAGGATCTTGTCGGTGGTTTCGGCGTGGAAGGTAAAGCGGCCTTCGTCGCCATCCTTGAATTTGACTTCGGCATCCAGCGGCTGATGCCCTTTCATCGCCCGTATCCAGCCCATTTTCGAGCAGATGACGGTGATCGGTTCACGCTCGATCATTGCTTCAAGCGGAACTTCCTCCACCTCGCCCGCTTCGGCAAACTGGGTGCGGCGCGCACCGCCGGGGGCGTCGCGGCCAAAAACCTTTCGGGTTTCGCGCAACTGATCGGCGATTTTCGTCCATTGCAGGGTCTGACTGCCCAACAGGTCGTCCAGTTCCGCGCGTTCAAGCATGAGCGCGTCCTGCTCTTTCAACAGCTCAATCTCTTCGAGCCGCCGCAAGGACCGCAGGCGCATGTTCAGGACCGCTTCGGCCTGAATCTCTGTCAGGCCCAGCGCATCATCCGCATGTGGCATAACAAGGGGTGAGATATAGTCTTTTTCAGAAGCCGCGCGGGCCTGTTTTCGCCCCCAATCCTCGGCCTGAAGGGCGGCCTTCGGGTCATCGTCATAGCGGATAATGTCAATCACCCGGTCGAGGTTGAGAAAGGCGGTGATAAAGCCTTCCAGAACCTCCAGCCGGTGGTCGATCTTTTCCATCCGGTGCTGGGACCGGCGGACCAGCACTTCGCGCCGGTGATCGAGGAAGGCGCGCAGTACCTCTTTCAAGCTGCACACCTTGGGTGTGCGCCCGTCGATCAGCACATTCATGTTGAGCGAGAATCGAGTCTCCAGATCGGAGTTGCGAAACAACATGCCCATCAACATTTCAGGTTCGACATTCTTGGATCGCGGCTCCAGCACGATGCGGATGTCATCGGCGCTCTCATCGCGGACATCCGCCAAAAGCGGAACCTTCTTGGTCTGGATCACCTCGGCCAGCCGTTCAATCAACTTGGATTTCTGGACCTGATAGGGGATTTCGGTCACGATGATATTCCAGGTACCCCTGCCCTGATCCTCCACTTCCCATTTCGCGCGCAAACGGAACGCCCCGCGCCCGGTGCGGTAGGCCTCAAGAATGTTTTCGCGCGGCTCAACGATCACGCCACCGGTGGGAAAATCAGGCCCCGGAACGAATCCCACCAGCGTTTCATCGCGTGCGTCAGGCGATTTGATCAGATGCAGGCAGGCATCGATCAACTCATGCAGGTTGTGCGGCGGGATGTTTGTGGCCATGCCGACGGCAATACCCGAGGAACCATTGGCCAGCAGGTTCGGGAAGGCGGCCGGCAGCACGACCGGTTCCTCCAGTGTACCGTCATAGTTGGGGCGGTAATCGACCGCGTTTTCGGCCAGACCTTCCATCAGCGCCTCGGATGCGGCGGTCAGGCGGGCCTCTGTATAGCGGGCGGCGGCGGGATTATCGCCATCGATATTGCCGAAATTGCCCTGCCCATCAACCAGCGGGTAGCGCATGTTGAAATCCTGCGCGAGCCGGGCCATCGCGTCATAGATCGCGGCATCACCGTGGGGGTGATAATTCCCCATCACATCGCCCGAAATCTTGGCGGATTTGCGAAAGCCACCGGTCGGGCTGAGTTTGAGTTCGCGCATCGCGTAGAGAATGCGCCTGTGGACAGGCTTCAGCCCGTCGCGCGCATCCGGCAGCGCCCGGTGCATGATCGTCGAGAGCGCATAGGTCAGATAGCGTTCGCCGATCGCACGAGACAGCGGTTCTGACAGCGCTACGGGCAGGATATTGGGGTCATCGGGTTCGTCGCTCATGTATGTGGTGTAATTCGCACCTGCCACCGGGTCCAGACGGAAATTCACTCTTTGCGGGGAGGAGCGTGCAATCTTTCCCCGTGAGGGGGGATGCCTGGCCGTCTAGAGATGGGACAGTTGGATTTAACAAATGCCGAGGGCAAGGTGTTAACGAGGTTGGCTTTGTTTCTGGGGGCGGTATTCTTGCTGTTTCAGGCGGGTATCCGCGGACCAGTGCCGGAAACAAAGGCACAAATCGGCACAATGGCTGAACAGCCTTCCGAGTGACCTGACCCAGCGGTCGCTTGCCACAACGCGCAAATCCAAATAAGCGAAATTCGTACCGGGCAATAAAGTTTCGACGTGTTGAGACGGTCTGATCTGTTTTGATGCGCAGAGGTTCCGCTGTTTCAGGCAACCCAGCAGTTCCCCGGGCCAGAAACGAACGCGAGGCAGGCATGACGAGATCCATATTAATAACCGGCTGCTCTTCGGGTATCGGGTATGACGCGGCGCACGGGCTCAAGGCTGCCGGGTGGCGTGTCTTTGCCACCTGCCGTGCCGAGGCGGATTGCGAGCGGCTGCGTGGCGAGGGGTTGGAAAGTTTCAGGCTGGACTATTCCGACGAAAAAAACATGGCCGAAGCGCTGACCGAGGCGTTGGCTCGAACCGGCGGCACACTGGATGCGCTTTTCAATAACGGGGCCTATGGCTGCCCCGGTGCGGTCGAAGATCTGCCGACGGGTGCGCTTCGCGAAATATTCGAGACCAATCTGTTTGGATATCATGAACTGACGCGCCTCGTGATCCCGGTTATGCGGGCGCAGGGCCATGGCCGGATCGTTAACTGTTCATCGGTTCTGGGCTTTGTCGGCATGCGTTGGCGTGGCGCCTATGTGGCCACCAAATACGCCATGGAGGGGCTGACGGATGTGATGCGCCTTGAAATGTCCGATACACCGATCAAGGTGATCTTGATTGAACCGGGTCCGATAACCAGCCGCATCCGCGAAAACTCGGTCCCGCATTTTGAGCGCTGGATAAACTGGCAGGAGAGCCCGAGAGCAGACCAGTACCGGGCCAGTCTGCTGAAACGTCTCTATGACGCAAAAACCAAGCCAGACAGGTTCGAGTTACCGGCGAGCGCCGTTACCGCCAAACTCTTGCGCGCCTTGGAAAGCCCCAACCCCAAACCGCGCTACTACGTCACCGTGCCGACCTACGCCATGGGATTTGCGCGCCGCTTGCTGTCTTCGCGCGCGCTCGATTGGGTTCTGGCCAGATCGTGATCCCTGTGGCGCTGGCGCTGGGCGCCACGGCGGGGTAGAAGATGTCCGAAATCCGCAGGAGGCTGTTTTGGCCAAAGACCCATTATTCCTGATTGCTGCATTTGCCTGCTTTGCCGTTCTGATCATCCTGATGATCGGGATCGGCGGCTTTGCCAAGGGCGGCGACTTCAATCGCAAGCACGCAAATCGCATCATGCGATACCGTATCATCGCGCAGGCGGTGGCGGTCGCGTTGATTCTGGTCTTTGTGTTCGCGCGCAATTTCGGGGGCAACTGATGGTCGTTCTGAACAAGATCTACACAAGAACCGGCGATGCTGGCGAAACCGCACTTGGCAATGGCACCCGCGTGGCCAAATATTCGTTGCGCGTTGCAGCCTATGGCACTGTGGATGAAACAAACTCGGTTCTGGGACTAGCCCGCCAGCATTCGAAAGGTGAGTTTGACGCTGCCTTGGCGCGTATCCAGAACGATCTTTTTGATCTGGGCGCAGACCTTTGCCGGCCCGACATGGCCAAGGATGGCGAAGCCGGCTATCCGGTGCTGCGCATGGTATCCGCGCAGGTGGATCGGCTGGAGGCGGAGATCGACGCGATGATCGCGCGCATGGAACCTTTGCGCAGCTTTATCCTGCCCGGCGGATCAGCTCTCGCGGCGCATCTGCATCATTGCCGCACGGTTTCACGGCGGGCTGAAAGGCTGGTTGTCGAACTGGCCGAGGCCGAGCCGATCAACGAAGCCGCCGTCAAATACCTCAACCGGTTATCCGACTGGTTCTTTGTGGCCGCACGCGCGGCCAATGATGACGGGCGCGCGGATGTGCTCTGGGTTCCGGGTGCGAACCGGTAAGGCGTCAGGCCGGTTCCCATAGCTCAATCGGGTTTCCTTCCGGATCGTTCAGCCAGGCAAAACGGCCGTTCGGATAGGGTGAATTCGGATCCCGCCTGACTTCGATGCCCGCCGATTCCAGCTGGGCGATCATGGCATCCAGATCGGCCACGCGGAAGTTGAGCATGAACTGCTTTTCCTGATTGCCGAAGTAATCGGTGACCCTGTCGAAGGGTGCGAATACGGTTGGGCCGGCCTGCTGCTGCCAGCAGGGCGTATCATAATCCTTGGGAACGGTGTCGATGCCAAGATGGTCGCGGTACCATGCGGCCAGTTCCGATGTGTTATCAGACCTGAAGAAGAACCCGCCAAACCCGAGAACTTTTTGCAAATTCCGCCCTCCCGCTGCTGCAGCGATCATACCCCATGCGGAGCCAATACTCAAAACGTGGCGTCGAAGCGACAACCTGCGTCGATTTTGCACTGTTTTCGGGCGCGCGAAGCCGTTAACAGGGCATCCGAGAGAGTGTTGTACCGCCGTTGAGCGGAAGCTGACTTAAGGAGATGTGCCGATGAAGGTCTTGGTGCCGGTCAAGCGGGTGATCGATTATAACGTGAAAGTCCGCGTCAAGGCGGATGGCAGCGGTGTCGATCTGGCCAATGTCAAAATGTCGATGAACCCGTTCGACGAAATTGCTGTCGAAGAGGCGATCCGGCTAAGAGAAGCCGGCAAGGTCGAGGAGATCGTCGTTGTCTCCATCGGTGTGAAGCAGTCGCAAGAAACGTTGCGGACCGCGCTTGCAATGGGTGCCGATCGGGCGATCCTGATCGAGGCTGCATCTGACGTGCATACCGATATCGAACCTCTGGCAGTCGCCAAATTGCTTGCCGCCGTGGTCAAGGAAGAAAACCCGGGGCTTGTGATTTGTGGCAAACAGGCGATTGACAATGACATGAACGCCACCGGGCAGATGCTGTCGGCGCTGCTCGGCTGGTCGCAGGCCACCTTCATTTCCGAGCTTTCCGTTGACGGCGACAGTGCCACTGTCACCCGCGAAGTGGATGGCGGTCTGCAGACGATCAAGGTAACGATGCCGGCGATTGTCACGGTTGATCTGCGCCTGAACGAACCGCGTTATGCCTCTTTGCCGAATATCATGAAGGCCAAGAAAAAGCCGCTCGATGAAAAGACGCCCGCCGATTACGGCGTTGATGTCGCGCCGCGCCTGACCGTGGTCAAGACCTCTGAACCTGCCGGGCGCAAGGCCGGTGTAAAGGTCGGGTCGGTCGATGAACTGATTGCAAAACTCAAAGACGAAGCGGGGGTACTCTGATGGCTGTTCTTCTGTTGGGTGAAGTGACCGATGGCCAGCTGTCGGTCGATGCGACTGCCAAGGCCATAACCGCCGCGTTGAAACTGGGTGATGTCACGGTTCTGTGCGCCGGGGCCAAAGCTGCGGATGCGGCGGCAGAGGCGGCAAAAATCGCCGGAGTCAAAAAGGTGCTTTGCGCCGAAGATGCCTCACTCGGGCACCGGCTTGCGGAACCTACCGCCGCGCTGATCGTATCGCTGGCGGGTGATTATTCGCATATCGTCGCCCCTGCCACCACGGATGCCAAGAACGTTCTGCCGCGTGTGGCGGCCCTGTTGGACGTGATGGTCATTTCGGATGTCTCGGGTGTGGTCGATGGCGACACGTTCGAACGCCCGATCTATGCCGGTAACGCCATTCAGACGGTGAAGTCATCGGACAAGACCAAAGTGGTCTCCATCCGCACCTCGACCTTTGATCCGGCGGAAATGGGCGGTTCGGCTTCGGTTGAAAACATCAAGGCCGTGGCCAATCCCGGTCTTTCGGAATGGGTGGCGGATAAAGTTGCGTCATCCGACCGGCCGGAACTGACTTCGGCGGGCGTCGTGGTATCGGGCGGCCGCGGGGTCGGATCGAAAGACGATTTCGCGCTGATCGAGAAACTGGCCGACAAGCTTGGCGCCGCCGTTGGCGCATCACGCGCGGCAGTGGATAGCGGTTATGCCCCGAACGACTGGCAGGTCGGTCAGACAGGCAAAGTCGTGGCCCCGCAGCTTTACGTTGCCATCGGCATCTCGGGCGCGATTCAGCACCTCGCCGGCATGAAGGACAGCAAGATCATCGTGGCCATCAACAAGGACGAAGAGGCCCCTATCTTCCAGGTCGCCGATTACGGCCTGGTGGCAGATCTCTTCACAGCGGTGCCTGAACTGATCGAAAAGCTCTGAGAACGTCGTAACGAAGAAAAGAAAGGCCCGCTGAATAGCGGGCCTTTCTTTTTTCGCGCCAGTTCAAAGCAGGGACCGCAACACCGGTGCCAATGCGTCGGCCACTTCCTGATGTATCCGCGGGCCCGGCAGTTCCTGCGCAATCGGTTCCTCCAATGGCGAAAAATGCATCCCCTCGATACCTGCCTGGCGGGCCGCGAGGCTGGGGTCAATCTGCACC
>JAOUMG010000060.1 GCA_029881635.1 Paracoccaceae bacterium
TGGCGGCCCAGGTAGCGGAACAGATCGCTGACCTGAAGCGGCGCGGCGAGGGTGTCGCCGCCTTCATCGCCGATTCTTTGTTTTCCTCGGACGGTGTCATCAGCAATCCGACGGATGTTTTGGGCCAGGTCGCCGAAGTGGTGCGCCGCGCCGGAGGTGTGATGATCGCCGATGAGGTGCAATCCGGGTTTGGCAGGTCCGGCAGCCATATGTGGGGCTACCAGCGCCACGGGTTCGTTCCCGACATCGTCACCATGGGTAAACCCATGGGCAACGGCTATCCGATTGCCGCCGTGGTGGTCAGACCGGAGGTAGTCGAACGCTTCGGCAACGAAATTCGCTACTTCAATACTTTTGGCGGAAATACGGTGGCGATTGCTGCGGCGCAGGCCGTGCTTGACGTGATCCGCGATGAGGGGCTGGTTGCCCATGCCGGCAAACTTGGTGCCAGTCTCAAACAGGGGTTGGAGGCTCTGGCCCAACGCCACGAAAAAATCGGCTGTGTGCGCGGAACGGGTCTCTATTACGGGGTCGAAATGGTGGAGGATCGGGTCACCAAGGAGCCTGCCGCAACCGCCGCCCTGAATGTCGTCAATACGCTGCGCGAAAACCGCATTCTCATTTCCGCCACGGGTTTTCACTCCAACGTTCTGAAAATCCGCCCGCCGCTGGTGTTTCAGCAATCCCATGTTGACCGGTTTCTGGAAGGTCTGGACAGCGCATTGGGCGTTGCCTGACCCCGGCGGAACCATCCCGGCATCATTGCAGAAAACTACCCGTTTGCTGTTCTTTCAGTAACCGCAAAGCGCTATAGCATTGGGGGCGTGGCACCGTTTTCGCCTTAATCCCGCAAGGAAGCAGACATGAAGCGTTCGCAGATTAACCAGATAATGGCTGAGGCAAAAGCCATGATCAGCCAATATGGCTTCGTATTGCCGCCATTCGCGTATTGGACACCAGATGAATTCAAAGCCAAGGCAGACGTAGCGGCCAATGTGATCACTGCCCGCTGCGGTTGGGACATTACCGATTACGGGGCAGGGCGCTTCGACGAACTTGGTCTTTTCCTCTTTACCCTGCGCAACGGTCGCCTTGCCGACCTGCAGCGCGGGGGTGGCATGTGCTACGCAGAGAAACTGCTGATTTCCAGGCAGGATCAGCTTTCGCCCATGCATACCCATGCCTTGAAGGCTGAAGATATCATCAACCGGGGCGGGGCGACTCTGATCGTTGAGCTTTATGGCTCAGATCAGAACAATGCCTTTGTCGGTGATCGCGGCGGCACGGTTCTTTGCGATGGTATCCGGCGCGACTTTGCCCCCGGTGAAAAACTGAAACTGGCCCCCGGCGAAAGTGTCACGCTGATGCCGGGCGACTGGCATGCATTCTGGGGCGAGGGGGGTGATGTCCTGATCGGCGAGGTTTCCACGGTCAATGACGATGAAGCCGACAACTTTTTCCGCGAACCCATCGGGCGTTTTGCCACGGTCGAAGAGGATACCGACCCAACCCATTTGCTGGTCAGCGACTATCGCAGGTGGTTTGCGTAACGCTGTCAGAACCCGGCGAGTTTTTTCAGGCACCCGCGCAGAACCCGGTTTTCTTCGGCAGACAAAGTTCGCGCCAGCACCGCATCATAGTCGCGCGCACTTATGCTGAGATCTCTGTAAAGCACCTGCCCGGTTCGCGTCAGGCTCAACACCTCATTGCGCCGGTCCTGCGGCAGTTCGCGTCGGGTCAGATAACGGCGCGTCTCCAGCGCCTTGACCGCCCGACTGACCTTGGTCTTATGCAGGCGCGCCCGGTCGCAGATGTCTTTCGCTGTCATGTCGCCATAGCGACCGAGGTGAAAAAGAACCCGCCATTCCGTGCGCAATAGGCCGTAACGCGCCTTGTAGGTGGCCTGAAAACCTATGCCGGTCTTTTCGGCAGCCTGATTTAACAGATAGGGCAGAAAGTCCACCAGATCGAAGGGCTTGGTTTCGGGCATGAACTCCTCCTGCCTTGTTAGTTACATTTTTAACTAATAGCACGAGTGCAAGCAAAAAGGGGAATCGCCATGAATACCCAACCCACTCTGCGCAACATGATCCAGGCACCTTCATCCGGGGGGCCACACGAAGGCTACATGCCGGGTTTTGGAAATGATTTTGAGACCGAAGCGCTGCCGGATGCCTTACCACAAGGCATGAACAGCCCGCAGAAATGCAACTACGGGCTTTACGGCGAACAGCTCTCTGGCACGGCCTTTACCGCGCCCAGCCATCAGAATGAACGGACATGGTGTTACCGGATCCGCCCATCCGTCAAACACACGCACCGGTTCGAAAAAATCGACCTGCCTTACTGGGCAACAGCCCCGCATATCGTCCCCGATGTCATCAGCCTGGGGCAGTACCGCTGGGATCCGGTTGTGCATGAGGGTGAAGATCTGACATGGCTGACAGGCATGCGCACGATGACCACGGCGGGCGAAGTGAATACGCAGGTGGGCATGGCAACCCAAATCTATCTCGTCACCGAAAACATGGTTGATGACTATTTCTTTTCCGCCGACAGTGAATTGCTGATTGTACCGCAAGAAGGCCGGCTCCGGTTCCTTACCGAGCTTGGGATCATGGATCTGGAGCCAAAGGAAATCGCCATCATCCCCCGCGGATTGGTCTACCGGGTCGAAGTGGTCGAAGGTCCGGCGCGGGGTTTTGTTTGCGAAAACTACGGACAGAAATTTCAATTGCCGGGGCGCGGTCCGATCGGGGCAAACTGTATGGCCAATCGGCGTGATTTCAAAACACCCGTGGCGGCGTTCGAGGATCGCGAAACTCCGTCAACAGTGACGGTCAAATGGTGCGGCCAGTTTCATCGAACCCATATCGGTCATTCGCCTCTGGATGTCGTGGCATGGCATGGCAATTACGCACCGGTAAAGTACGATCTGCGCACCTATTGCCCTGTCGGCGCGATCCTTTTCGATCACCCTGATCCATCAATCTTTACGGTGCTCACCGCACCTTCGGGTGTTGAGGGAACCGCGAATATTGACTTCGTTCTGTTCCGCGAACGCTGGATGGTCGCGGAAAACACCTTCCGCCCACCTTGGTATCACAAGAACATCATGTCCGAACTGATGGGCAACATCTACGGACAATATGACGCCAAACCCAAAGGCTTTGTTCCGGGAGGAATGTCGCTGCATAACATGATGCTGCCGCATGGGCCGGATCGAAATGCCTTTGAAGGGGCGTCCAACGCCGATTTGAAGGCTGAAAAGCTCGACAATACCATGTCATTCATGTTTGAAACCCGCTTCCCGCAGCACCTTACGGCCTTTGCCGCTAAAGAAGCCCCGTTGCAGGATGATTACATCGATTGCTGGGCGTCACTGGAAAAGAAGTTCGACGGCACGCCAGGAAAGAAATAGATGAAACTGTCGAATTTGTTGTGGGCTTGTGTGACCGCGATGGATCCCGTCGCGTTGCAAGTTAAGGACCTATGATGCCCCTTCTAGAAAGCTGGCTGGCCGCTGCCAATACTGCTGACTGCCCATTTCCACTCAACAACCTTCCATTGGGAGTGTTTTCGGTTGGCGATGATGATCCGCGTTGCGGCGTAGCCATCGGGGACTGCATCCTTGATGCCCGTGCGGCAGAGGAAATGGGGCTGCTGTCTTTCGAAACCGGTCCCCTGCTCGACGTGCCGTTCTGGAATGAGGTGATGGAGGCGGGACCGGCAGTTTGGGCCGACCTGCGCGATCAGCTGACCGGCCTTCTGGCCAAGGAAAGCACCCAACGTGCAGCGGTTGAACCGCTGCTGGTTCCGATGAAAGCCGTCACGATGCATCTGCCGTTTCTGGTGGCGGAATACACGGATTTTTATGCGGGCAGGCATCACGCGACCAATGTCGGCACCATGTTTCGCGGGGCAGAAAACGCGCTGCCACCGAATTGGTTGCATATGCCCATCGGATATAACGGGCGCGCCTCGTCAGTGGTGGTTTCGGGCACCGGTATCCGGCGGCCTTGGGGGCAGTTGAAATCTGCCAGTCACGATGCGCCCGCGTTCCTTCCCTCGCGCCGCTTTGATCTTGAACTGGAACTGGGGGCAATCGTCGGCACGGGCTCTGACGGGCCGGTCACGGTGGATGAAGCAGATGCCATGATCTTCGGCTATGTGCTTTTGAATGACTGGTCCGCACGAGATATCCAGGCATGGGAATATCAACCTCTTGGCCCGTTTCAGGCCAAGGCCACGGCGACCTCGATCTCGCCCTGGATCGTGACCAAGCTTGCACTTGAGCCTTTTCGGGTGGCAACGCCACCGCGTGACAAACCACTGTTGCCGCACCTCACCGACACAGGGCCAATGCTCTATGATATTGACCTTTCGGTCAGCCTCGCCCCGGCGGGCAAACCAGCCACGACAATCACCCGTACCAATTACCGCGAAATGTACTATTCCGCCGCCCAACAATTGGCGCATCACACGACATCCGGATGCCCCATGAACGCTGGTGACTTGCTTGGCTCCGGCACAATCTCCGGGCCCGATAAGGATAGCCGCGGCAGTCTTTTGGAGCTTAGCTGGGGCGGGAAAGAGCCGCTGACGCTGCAAACTGGTGAAACGCGCACATTTCTGGAAGATGGCGATACGCTCAACCTGCATGGCCACGCGCGCGGGGACGGGTACGTTATCGGCTTTGGTGATTGCGTTGGCACGATCCTTCCAGCGCTTGAAAACCCCTACGCACGCCCGCAATCCAGGCCCACATTTGGGGAATAGATCATATCCTTGCCTTCAGACGCCTTGCGGCTATTTTTGGCGAAATCTCACCAGCATTTCGGGATGGGCGTCAATTCGCCATATATTGGCGGATTGTCGCGTATGGCGTTGTCTCGCTGCCGCGAAAAGACTAAAATAACCGGGCGCTAAAGGCGGATCGTTAACCTCAGACGATAACCCAATCTGTTGGACGCCACAGAGCGCCGTGGAACGCTGCAATCCATGTACTGCTACTATGGGGTGGGGTTTGGGTAAAGTGACCGATGGTTTTGTGCCGTCGCCGTCGCTTGATGCGGATGGCGATTTGCCGGGGTTCAAGGAACTCCTGAGCACCCAGAGTTTTGTCGAACGCCTGGAAGCGGCGCGGATAAGGCGTGCAAAGGTGCTGGCAGAACAGGCGCAAGACGCTGATGATCAATCGGTTTTTCTGAAGACCACCAGACCTTGGGAGCACGCCAAGCCACCGACCCCGGTGAGAAAGGCGCACCGGCCCACCGCCAGGAAGATCGGCCAGACGGAAAGCCGACCCGCAGCAAAGCCATATTTGCTCCTGTCGCCGAATGCGGGCGTTACACCAAAAAACGCATTGGTGCCTGTCACCGCGACGCCGATTACAGTGGCATCACAAGGAAGCAAGCCGACTGCCGCGCGCGTCGCGGGGGGATTCGGTCTGGGGGTTCTTCTGGGTGCCGGTGCCCTGATCTACAGCCTGTCCAGCAATGGACCCGGTGTTGCTCCCGCGGAATCCACTGTCGCCTTGTCAGCGTCTACACAATCAGCGCCAGCCGAGGTTGTACCTCTGGCGCCGACGCAGGAACCTAATCCGTCGTTCGTTCTGGCTGCCGCGACGTCTTTGCCCGTGCGGCCGACATATGAAGATGACATTCACCTTGCCCCGGCTTCCGTGGCCAGTCCGTCGTCCGGCGGGTTGGCATCGACTGCATTTCCGGGGCAGATACACAATGTCAGCGCGGTCACACCGGCTCTGCCTGAGATGCCGCCGTCTCAAACAGTCCCTTCGGTAGGGTCAATTGATCAATCTCTTGCTGGCAACGGGTCGGGTATTCAGGTGGATCGGGCGGGTCCACTACCTGGGGCCATTACCAAGGTCACGCTCCTTTCTGCGCCTGCGGTATTGCCCGATGGCACCGGTCGGAACGATAGGTTGCTTGCTGGTCCGGGCCTTCCTTCTTTGCCACCAACCGTCGGATGGGCCCAGCCGGCGGTGAGTGCGCCGGTTGTTTACAGTTTCGCGACAGCGGCGAATTTGACTGTCGAAACCTATCCGATGATGATGGCTGGTCGAAGTGTTCCGCCGCTGCTTGCCAGTTTCGACGCTGACACTGCCCTTTCCGGTGCGGCACTTGCCCCGCCCCCGCCCTATGTCGCGGGTGATGAGGCCGCACAGCCCGGCAACAGCCTGATTGATTTCGCCGCCTACAATGTGTTTTTGAACGCACCCGAAAGCATGGCAGGGGCC
Organism: Paracoccaceae bacterium; assembly: GCA_029881635.1. Lineage (GTDB taxonomy): Bacteria > Pseudomonadota > Alphaproteobacteria > Rhodobacterales > Rhodobacteraceae > Albidovulum. Next base: position 6,260 of record JAOUMG010000060.1, read on the forward strand.
GAAGTTTCCAAGCTCTCTGAAACCTTGACAGATACTGGTTTCACGGTCAGCGAACCTATCCTTTTTTCTTTCAAGGTCAGCAAAAATCACGTCCGCTACTATCACCCCTCTGATGCTGAGGCGGCGCAGATTCTTGCGGATGAGATTGGTGGCCCGGCGCGTGATTTCACCAGTTTTCGACCGTCTCCTCCCACAGGGAAAATCGAAATCTGGCTTGCAGGATCCGGGTCGCAGAAAGTCAAATCGACAGCCCGCACAAAGAAAAGGACTGCCCAGCAACCGCAATCTGATGCGGCAAAGCTGCGCGCCCTGCGTGACCGGTTGATTTTGCAATTGCGGACAGGTCAGCACCTATGACGCACAAGGGATTCACTGGTGTTATGAAATTGGCCATTCGCTGGTCGCACAGAAACTGCCCGGGTTTTCCGGGATTGGCCCGATCTTCGGAGCCAGAGCAAAGAATTATTCACGTCTGTGTTCAGATGTCGCGTGACAGAAAGGTAAGACGATGCCCGGACCCAAGCTGATGGCCATCATCACGGCTCTGATAATGATCGGGGGAGGCTCTGGGGCTAAGGCAGAGTATTCCCTGGCGCAGCTACAGCAGTTGGAGCGGTTGATTCTGGCCAAGAATTGCAGCTCCCTTTGGGCTTATCTTCAGCAGCATCCCGAAATCATGACCGGCAATGACCCCTTGGCGCGGGAACTTCAGGTTTTTGTCCAGAGTACACAACGCGGGTTGCTGAATTGCTTTGCATCAACCACCGTTGCCGTATTGCCCACACCTTCCGTGCCACCCGTGGCCGCCACGCAAAGCTTCATTGCAGCCGTCGGCGCTGCCTATTGATCGAACCAATCCCGAGGGGAACGAAGTGCAATGGGACAACGCCCCAGCATCGCCTATGTGATTGACCCGCGGTTTCCCGGTGGCACATCATCGGCGGTGGCGCAAGAACTGCACGTCACTTCGCAGTTGGCGCGCGTGTCGGTCCACGCAGTTGCGTCGAAAATGTTCAGCGGAACAGACATCGCGCCGCAATTGAAACAGGCGCTTGTCGATCTGCGAATGGATGTGATCTGGGATCAGACAACTATCTCAGCAGATACAGTTATCGTTCACAATCCGTCTTTTCTGAAATTTCAGGAAAAATGGGAAAAACGGATTATCGCGAAAAACCTCATCGTGGTGACGCATGAAAACTTCTTGCGACCAGGTCAGGTCGAGGCTTTCGACGTCGCTCGTTGTCTTGACCTGATCGATCATTCAGCGCTGGCGTTGTGCAAGATCTTGGCGCCGATTTCAGCCTATAACCGTTCGACGGTACTTGACTGGCTGGCGCAGCACCCCGCAAGGCCGTGGAAAATAGCCGAGCAGGACTGGTTCAATATCTGTGACTTTCCCTGTCAGGCACCAAACCCGCAACCCGAAGACCGCCGTGGCCGCCTTTCCCGTCCGGGTTTCGAGAAATTCCCCAGTCTCGCAGACATGGACCTTTGCTTTCCCGATACGGCGCAGGCCATCATTATATTGGGGGGCGATACGTTCATCGACGATGCAATTGATCGCCCGCATTGGGGGCTTCATCCTTTTCGGGCCATTGAAGTTGCTGACTTTTTCGCCATGATCGATTTCATGGTCTATTTTACGGCGCCGACATGGCGCGAAAGTTTCGGACGCGTTCTGGCTGAGGCGATTGCCGCAGGCAAGGTCGTTATCACCGATCCGGGCACGGCATCTACATTCGGCGATGCGGTAATTTCCGCTTGTCCGGCCGAAGTGGATGCCATCATCGCGAAATTTATTGAACAGCCCGAACTGTACCAAAAACAGGTGCTGGCAGCGCAGGCCCGACTGGACGATTTTTCCACAAAGGCATTCACCCGGATGATACGGCGCTTGGTGGATGAGTCCGTTGGGGTGGCTGCATGATTCTGATTGAAGCGGGGGAACGCAGCGAAAAGGCGCATGACGCCAAGGTACTATTCGCCTCTCAGCTTGCCGGGCGCGGCTATGCGGTTGCGATAGATGACAAATCCGTTCCCGATGACCTCGATCGCAACCAGAAATATGAACTGGCGCCGCTGCT
>JAOUMG010000641.1 GCA_029881635.1 Paracoccaceae bacterium
AAGGGCCCCCATCGCTGCCAACTGTTCGGGTGTGCAGGTTGGTGAAAAGCGTGGGGTGACAACATAGGAAAGCCGGTCGACCCCATGCCATTTGTTTAGCAGGCGCTTGCTGTCGTCATAGGCCGACTGCGGGGTATCACAGAGCCCATCCGGCGCATTGCGGTCCATGCATGTCTTCCCCGCCCAGGCACGCAACCCCTTGGTCTGCGCCGCGTCAAAGAATGCATCCACGCTGGCCGGATGTATCGTGGTATAGCTGCACATCGACGTCGTGCCATGCGCCAGTGCCAGACCGACATACCGGTTGGCAATCTCAGCCGCATAGGCCGGGTCGGCGAATTTCATCTCCTCGGGAAAAGTATAGCTGTTCAGCCAGTCGATCAGCCGCTTGCCCCAGCTCGCGATCATCGCGGTCTGCGGATAGTGGACATGGGCGTCGATGAAACCGGCGGATATCAGCGCCACCCCGTAATCCGTTACCCGTGCTTGCGGGTGGGCGGCCCGCAGATCATCCGCTTCGCCGACAGCGACAATCAGGCCGTCATCAATCAGAACACCACCACGGGCACTGTGCGTGGCGGCGCCTGGCCCCTCGATCATCGGGTTGCCGGTGAAGGCCAGAGTTTGGCCGATCAGCAGGTCTGCCATGTCCCAATCCTTTGCATTTCCAATGCCAGCATAAACTGGTGTCCCCGGCATGGAAATCTTTGGCTTGCCACTGTTTCTTTGAAACTGCTTCCGTTAACGTCGGGGTAATTGGGCAGGGGGCATCATGGCCGATCCAGAAGAAGAGGTAACCGACCGGGAAGAGGATGAATACATCCTCGATCCGCGTATCGTCGATGCCATTCTGGAAGCGGTCGAGGCGGATGACACGACTGCCATAGATGCTTTGATGGAACCGCTCCATGCGGCCGATATTGCCGACCTTCTCGAACAGATCGGATCGGCTGACCGCGCCGGGTTGATCGCGCTCTGGTCGGGCGGGATTGACGGCGAAATCCTGTCGGAACTCGATGAATCGATCCGCGAGGAGGTCATCGATCTTCTGCCGCATGAAGTTCTGAGCGACGCGGTGCGCGAACTGGATTCAGACGATGTCGTCGATCTGATCGAAGATCTCGAAGCGGTTCAACAGGAACGCATCCTCGACGCATTGGAAGACAGCGACCGTGCAGCTGTTGAACAATCCATGGCCTATCCGGAATATTCCGCAGGCCGCCTGATGCAGCGCGAGGTCGTTACCGCGCCCGAACATTGGACCGTGGGTGAGGCGATTGATTTTCTGCGCAACGCCAAGGAATTGCCCGACCAGTTCTACCATATGATCCTGGTCGATCCACGCTGGCACCCCGTTGGGTATGTGACGCTAGGCAAGCTTCTGTCGTCGAAACGTGACGTAAAAATGGCCGATATTGTCGAAGATTCCTTTCGCACCATTGATGTGATGGAAGAGGAAGGCGATGTCGCCTATGCGTTCAACCAGTATCACCTGATCTCTGCCCCTGTTGTGGATGCAGATGACCGGCTGGTGGGGGTAATCACCATTGATGATGCCATGGCGGTGCTGGATGAAGAGCATGAGGAAGACATCATGCGCCTGGCCGGTGTGGGCGATGGGTCATTGTCCGACAGCGTGATTGAAACGGCCAGGCAGCGGCTGCCATGGCTGGCGGTCAATCTGATAACGGCGATCCTTGCCTCCATCGTCATTGCCCAGTTCGAGGGTATTTTGGTACAGGTTGTCGCACTCGCAGTGCTGATGCCCATTGTCGCCTCGATGGGCGGCAACGCCGGAACCCAGTCGCTGACTGTGGCCGTCCGCTCCATCGCCACACGCGACCTTACCGGATCGAACCTTTGGCGGGTCGTCCGGCGTGAGGCTTTTGTGGGGATCGTCAATGGTGTGGTTTTTGCTGTTGTCATGGGTGCGGTTGGCTGGATTTGGTTCGGGTCACCGATGATCGGTGCCGTGTTGGCTGCCGCGATGGTGATCAATCTGCTTGTCGCAGGATTGGCCGGAACCCTGGTACCGGTTTCGCTGGAAAAAATGGGCATTGACCCGGCGCTGGCATCGGGGGCGTTTGTGACGACAGTTACGGATGTGATCGGGTTCCTGGCGTTCCTTGGGCTGGCCAGTCTGGTATTGATATGAGCCTGAC
>JAOUMG010000643.1 GCA_029881635.1 Paracoccaceae bacterium
TTGCTTTCGGTTTTTGATGACGGGCAGGCTTTTTTGACAACAAACGGCGACTTTCTGGAGCCCACGACCTACACGCTGGCTGGCGAATGCATTCGGGAGAATGGCTGATGGATCTTCTCAACGCCACCGTGGCTCTCACCAATTTCGTGATCATCCCCGCCACCTCCTACGGCGCACAACTGGCGCTCGGGGCGCTTGGGGTGACGTTGATCTACGGGATCCTGCGCTTTTCCAACTTTGCCCATGGCGATACGATGGCCTTCGGGACGGCCATGGTGATCCTTGTAACATGGGCCATGCAGAGCGTTGGCATCCATCTCGGACCGTTTCCGACAGCCTTGTTGGCACTGCCTTTCGGCATCGCCCTGACCGCCGCCTTCGTGCTGGGAACAGACCGTGCAGTCTATCGTTTCTACCGCAAACAAAAGGCCGCGCCGGTGATCCTTGTTATCGTCTCGATGGGTGTGATGTTCATCATGAACGGCGTCACCCGCTTCATCATCGGCGTTGATGAGATCCGATTTGACGACGGCGAAAGGTTCCTGATCAGCGCTGGCGGCTTCAAGAAAGCGACGGGATTGGCCGAAGGGCTGGCGTTTCGCTCCACTCAGGGGCTGACAATTGTGACGGCAGTCATCGTCGTAGCCATCCTATTCTGGTTCCTGAACCAGACCCGCACCGGAAAATCCATGCGCGCATTTTCCGACAACGAAGACCTCGCACTTCTGTCCGGGATCAACCCCGAACGGGTCGTCACCGTGACCTGGATCATCGCAGCCGGTCTGGCCACCATCGCCGGCACGCTTTATGGGCTCGACAAAAGCTTCAAGGCATTCAACTACTTCCAGCTGCTGCTTCCCATCTTCGCGGCTGCAATCGTGGGCGGTCTTGGCAACCCGTTGGGCGCCATCGCGGGCGGGTTCCTCATTGCCTTTTCCGAAGTCGGGCTGACCTATGCATGGAAAAAAGTGGCAACCTATGTCCTGCCAGAAAGCCTAGCTCCAGACGGTTTGATCCAGCTGATGTCCACCGATTACAAATTCGCGGTGTCCTTCTCGATCCTGATCGTTGTGCTGCTGTTCAAGCCGACCGGCCTTTTCAAGGGAAAATCGATATGACGCTGAACATCCGCAACATAGCGCTCTTTGCCCTTGTCGGTTTTCTCATCGTGTTCGAAGGCATGACCGCCAGTTGGAACACCGCACTTGGCATTCTCAATATGGGGCTGATTTCGGCGATCCTTGCGCTCGGGGTCAACATGCAATGGGGGTATGCCGGGCTTTTCAATGTCGGCGTCGTCGGCTTTGTGGCGCTTGGCGGGCTGGCACCTGTGCTGATCTCGACTGCGCCGGTAACCGAAGTGTGGACCCTCTCGGGTGCCTACCGGATCATCGGGGCGCTGTTGCTCGGGGTGGCGACCATCGCGGCGGCGATCATGCTGAACCGGCGTCTGGCCGGACGCCAGCGGCTGGTCGCGATGCTGGTGGTCTTGATCGGCGGGTTCTTTCTCTTCCGTGCCGTGTTCGATCCTGGTGTGGATGTGGTCGAAGCCTTCAAGCCGGCGACTTACAGCAACATCGGCGGCCTGGGTCTGCCGGTACTTCTGGCCTGGCCTGTGGGCGGATTGCTGGCCGCAGGTGCGGCATGGGTCATCGGCAAGACGGCCCTTGGCCTGCGCTCCGACTATCTGGCCATCGCCACCCTTGGGATCGGTGAAATCATCATTGCCGTGATGAAAAACGAAGACTGGCTGGCACGCGGCGTAAAAAACGTCATCTCGATCCCGCGTCCGGTGCCCTTTGAAACCAATCTTCAGGCCGATCCGGCATTTCTGGAATGGGCCAGCTATTTTGGCGCCGATCCGGTAACGGCCTCGACCGTTCTGGTCAAACTGCTTTACTCCTTGCTGTTCGTAGCGGTTCTGCTGGCCTTGATTTGGCTCTCCGAAAAGGCCCTGAACTCGCCCTGGGGGCGGATGATGCGTGCCATCCGTGATAACGAAGTCGCCGCCGAGGCCATGGGCAAAGACGTGACTCGCCGCCACCTGCAGATCTTCATCCTCGGCTCGGCCGTTTGTGGACTGGCAGGCGCGATGATCGTCACGCTCGACAGCCAGCTGACGCCGGGCACCTATAACCCGCTGCGCTTCACCTTCCTCATC
>JAOUMG010000642.1 GCA_029881635.1 Paracoccaceae bacterium
TATCGCGCTGCCATTCGTACCCGGTGTCGAGTTGGGAATAACACTCTTGATGATCGAAGGGGCCTGGATCGCACCGCTGATATGGCTGTCCACGCTGCTTGGTCTGACAATAGCGTTCATGGCGGGTTGCGCGCTGCCATATTCACGCCTGCAGCGGGCGCTGGCCGATATGCGGCTGGTTCGGGCAAGTGAACTGATCGCCGATCTTCAGCCGTTGACCCGTGAGGCGCGGCTGAGTTTTCTGCGCGACCGACTGCCGGGCTGGATGTCGCCTCTGGTTAGCGGGCACCGTTACCTCTTGCTCGCCATACTGATCAACATGCCCGGCAATGCAATCCTGGGTGGCGGAGGCGGGATATTGCTGCTGTCAGGGTTCAGCAGGCTTTTTTCGGTGGGCAAAACCATCCTGACCATCGCGGTTGCAGTAGCACCTGTTCCTCTGCTGGTATACGCGCTTGGGGGAAGGTTGCCCTTGCCGGGTTTCTGAGGGCGCATAGTCAGATCAAGATGAAAGCGTGGAAAATTCGCTCCCGCTAGCCCTAGATAATGTCGAGTGACACTTTCACCCGGTCCATGACGATTGAAGATGTGAATTTGCTCACATTGGATTCGTCAAAGAAGTAGTTCTGAGTAAATTCTTCATATTCCTTGATGTCCCGGACGACGACAACCAGGATGAAATCCGCCTCGCCAGTGGCATAATAGCATTGCTGGACCTGCGGCGCCTTACGCATGTTTCGCTTGAACGTATCCAGATGCTGGCGGTTTTCCCGTTCGAGTGTGACCTGAACGATCACCGTCATTTCCCGCCCGAGCTTCGACGGTGAAAGCACGGCGATTTCGCCTTCGATCACCCCCGTCTCGCGCAATTTTTTCAGGCGTTTCTGGACTGCGGGAGGCGAAAGCCCCACCTCAAAGCCCAAAGCCTCGGCAGTCATCCTGGCATTCGACTGGATGAGTTTGAGTATTTCGAGATCTTTTTCGTCCATGGTCGGATAAAGATCAAAAAATCAGTCGGATGCAAATTTATTCTCGTCCAGGCGCGATGGGCGATGGGAACACTCCAGCGCATGCGGTCTCATTGAATGCGGAAAAAACCGGGTTGCCCGAACTTGTCGGGACGATCGGGAAATGGGCGTCACCTACAATGCGTTCGGCAACCCTCAAAGGGCACAGACCCCAGTTCCTAAGCGCGGTCAAAGCGGTTATCTAATCATACTGTCATTACCGCGAAGGATCATCAGATGTTTGCCAAAAGACTACGCCGTTTGCAGGAAAAGCTGGCCGCGGCTGGCATGGATGTCGCGCTGATCACGGATGACGACAACGTTTATTATCTGACAGGCTATTACGACTATCTGCATATGGAATTCGGGCGACCGACGATTCTGGTGGTGCCGAAAGACGGCGACAGTCTGCTGATCACCCCGGTGATTGATCTGGTGATGGCCGAGGCGGCAGCAAAGGTGGGTCGCATTGCCGCGTGGAATGATGGTGCTGGCAACGAGTGGCGCGAGGAATTGCCCGCCGCCTTGCGTGGTGCAGGCCGTGTGGCGATTGAACCAGATCACATGCCACCATTGGTGCGGGCCTATCTCGATACCTTGGTCAGCACCGCGAATATGGGTAATGTCACCCCGCTCCTTGCAGAAATGCGGATGATCAAGTCACCCGAAGAACTACAACTGGCACGTCATGCAGGTCAGGTCGCGACAGCGATGATGGCCGCGGGTCGGGCTGCCATCGGCGACGGCGTGCCAGAATATGAGGTGGCAATTGCCACCTCTCAGGCGGGAACACGCAAGGCGGCGGACTTGCTCGCCGCCCACTACCAAGACGCGGCGATGTCGCCCAACACCCACTTCCTGCAGATCATGGCCTCTGGTCCCGAAATCACCAAGACCCATCACCGTGCGACCACAAGGGTGATGCGCCGGGGGGAGCCGGTGTTCCTGTGCTTTTGCGGCATGACCAACTTTCACCGGTTCAAACTCGGTTTCGACCGCACCTTCTGGATCGGCGAAGCACCCGCGGATCAGGTTGCGGTCTACGAAGTGGCGCTGGCCAGCCAGAAAGCCGCCCTTGATGCGCTGCGCCCCGGTGTCACGGCGGAAAGCGTACATCAGGCCTATGCCGAGGTGATTCAAGCGGCCGGGCACGA
>JAOUMG010000644.1 GCA_029881635.1 Paracoccaceae bacterium
ACCATTTCGGCCCCGACGGTGATCGCATCGACACCGACATGCGGCATCGAGGCATGGCCCCCGCGACCGTTGATGGTGATCTCAAAGAGGCTTTCACTGGCGCAAATCTGCCCGGTGCGGGTGGAAACCTGTCCCAAAGGCGTACCGGGAAGGTTGTGGATGGCATAGACCTCGTCAATCGGGAATTGCTCCAGAACGCCTTCGTCGATCATCGCCCTGGCCCCCAGCCCATGTTCTTCGTTGGGCTGAAATATGAACACGACAGTGCCATCGAAATCCGGGTTGCGGGCCAGCGTTCCTGCGGCCCCGAGCAGCATGGCCATATGACCGTCATGGCCACAGGCATGCATGACACCAGGGTGGGTTGAGGCATAATCGTGCCGGCTCTTTTCAGTGATTGGCAGCGCATCCATATCGGCCCGCAAACCGATGGCCCGGTTGCCACCACCGGCGCGCAGTACACCTACCACGCCCGCGCCTTCGTGGACCTCAAGACCCAGATCTCGCAGGATCGCGGCAACCTTGGCTTTCGTCCGCTTTTCGTGAAACCCAAGCTCGGGGTGGCGGTGAAAGTCGTGGCGTAAGGCTGTTAGGTTCTTATGAGTTTCGTCCATCGGTATTCCCGCAAGTTTTCAGGGCAACTCTACCTGCCTGCGTCGAATTAATGCGTCAAAGATTCAAAGACCACTGATGAAATCTGTTTCAAACCGGATTGCTGGCGATTTTTTTCCGAAAGGTGGACATGGCAGTGACTATTGAGGCACGTGTTCGCCCGATCATCACCTGTGCCACCTTTTGTTTGTAGCTCTGGCGTGAAACTCCGCCGGTCGCAGCGCCAGACCAGTTGGCAAAAGAAAATGGGCCTCGATCCTCATCGCTCATTACCCCTAAGAGCTCCATCACAGAGTGACTGAGGGCAAGCCTCAAAAAGCCCTGCTTCACGGCGCGGCAGGGCGCGCATTCTTATAACGACGTTGCGTCTGAAGGCGGATTTATCGCGCTGACGCTCCAACGGTCTAATCTTGGACCGATATAGATTATTTGGAGAAAATGGGGGCAATCAAGTGCCAATGATTTATTTGGTTCCTGTTAAGCTGGCATGGCCCAGAAGGCGATAGAGCTGCGCTGACCAAATAGGGGGGGCCTTTGCATTTCCAAAGTACTCCTATACACTTAGCAGATGGACCCACAAACACAGCACTTCAGCGAAATGCTGTCCGAACAGGGCGTGAGACCAACCTACAGCGCATATAACGCGTGGTTTTCCGGGCAGGACCGAAATCGCCTTTCCAAGAAGGCACAAGAGGCCGAAGCGTTTTTTCGGCGCAGTGGGATTACGTTCAATGTCTACGGGCAATCCGATGCCGAAGAACGCCTGATCCCATTTGATCTTGTCCCAAGGATCATCTCGAATTCCGAGTGGACGAGGCTGTCGAAAGGCATCGACCAGCGCGTAAGGGCAATCAACGCCTTCCTGCACGATATCTATAACCGGCAGGAAATTCTGCGTGCAGGCATCGTTCCCGTTGAATTGATCTCACAAAACGCCGCGTTCATTCCACAGATGATGGGTTTCAGCCCGCCGGGCGACGTCTACACCCATATTGTGGGGACCGATATCGTCCGCACGGGTGAAGATGAGTTTTTCGTTCTGGAAGATAACGCGCGCACACCTTCGGGCGTCAGCTACATGCTGGAAAACCGCGAGACAATGCTGCAGATGTTTCCTGAACTCTTCAGCAAGATCAGTGTTCAGCCAGTCAGCAACTATCCCAAAAACCTGCGCCGATCTCTGGAAGCATGCGCGCCGGTTTCCTGCACCGGGCGACCTTGCGTGGCCATACTGACCCCTGGCATTCACAACTCGGCCTATTATGAGCACAGCTTTCTGGCCGATCAGATGGGGGTCGAACTGGTTGAAGGGCACGATCTGCGGATCGTTGACGGACACATCGCCATGCGAACAACCCGTGGCTACAAGGTTATTGATGTGCTCTATCGTCGCGTGGACGATGATTTTCTCGATCCATTGACGTTCAATCCCACGTCAATGCTGGGTGTGCCCGGAATCATGGATGTGTACCGCGCTGGCAATGTCACCATCGCCAATGCGCCGGGTACTGGCGTCGCCGATGACAAGGCTGTCTATAG
>JAOUMG010000645.1 GCA_029881635.1 Paracoccaceae bacterium
TTTCAACAGCTTCATGAACGGACCTGACGAGAAGGGTCGTTTTGGTGATTTTGGCGGGCGGTTTGTATCCGAAACGCTCATGCCGCTAATCCTTGATCTGGAGGAGCGCTATGAACATGCCAAAACTGACCCGACTTTCTGGGCCGAGATGGAGGATCTTTGGAAACACTATGTCGGTCGTCCCAGCCCGCTCTATTATGCCGACAGGCTGACCCAGCATCTGGGGGGCGCCAAGATCTACCTCAAGCGGGATGAACTGAACCATACCGGCGCGCACAAGATCAACAATGTGCTGGGCCAGATCATCCTTGCCCGGCGCATGGGCAAGACGCGCATCATCGCCGAAACCGGTGCAGGGCAGCACGGCGTTGCGACCGCGACGGTTTGTGCCAAGTTTGGTCTGAAATGCATTGTCTATATGGGAGCCCATGACGTTGAACGGCAGGCACCGAACGTTTTCCGCATGCGTCTTCTGGGGGCAGAGGTGGTATCTGTCACCTCGGGTCGCGGAACGCTAAAGGATGCGATGAACGACGCCTTGCGCGATTGGGTGACCAATGTCCGCGATACGTTCTACTGCATCGGCACCGTTGCGGGGCCGCATCCCTATCCCGCCATGGTGCGTGATTTCCAGTCGATTATCGGCAAGGAAGTGCGCTGGCAACTGGCCGAGCAGGAGGGCGAAGGCCGCCTGCCGGATACCGTCATTGCCGCCATCGGTGGTGGGTCGAACGCAATGGGTCTTTTCTATCCGTTTCTGGATGATCCTTCCGTCGCCATCATTGGTGTCGAGGCTGGCGGCAAGGGCGTTGATGACCGGATGGAACATTGCGCCTCGCTTACGGGGGGAAGACCAGGGGTATTGCACGGCAACCGCACCTATCTGTTGCAAGATGTCGATGGGCAGATTCTGGAAGGTTTCTCGATTTCGGCCGGCCTCGACTATCCGGGTATCGGGCCTGAACATGCCTGGTTGCATGAAACCAAGCGGGCAAAATATGTCAGTATCACGGATGCCGAGGCGCTGGAGGCATTCCAATTGTCCTGCGCGCTCGAAGGGATCATCCCGGCGCTGGAGCCGTCTCATGCGCTTGCCCATGTGATGAAGATCGCACCGGGTTTACCCAAGGATCATATCATCGTGATGAACATGTGTGGGCGCGGCGACAAGGATATCTTCGCAGTGGCCAAGCATCTGGGTTTTGACATGAAACTCTGAATGTCGGCGAAGTTGTGCCCAACGACCATTTTGTAACCTGGCTAATGTGGGCGAAGCACGAAAACACCTTGATTTTGTTTGCATCTGGTCAGCGGATATCGCCGTAAACTGAAGTTTATGAGGATAAAGTCACATGATTTCGTCCATCACTAAACTTTCGTTGAATGGCTATTGGTCGAACGGCATGCCGAGTTAGTGGCGCGATTCAAAATCGCGGAATCTTCCACTGAAAGGAATTGGAACAATGCGCAATCTTCTATTGACGACGGCTCTGCTAATCTATGGCGGTCACTCCTATGCGATGACTTTCCCTGCTGATGCACAGCTGACAGATGATACAAACTTTGCCACTCAGATCACGGACGTCTTTGATGGAACAGTTCTGGCGCAAAATGATGATTCAAGCAGCTGTTCGACGGATGGCGGCACGGGTTGCGACGGAAGTGCCGACGATAGCGACGACGGTGAAGATGGTGGCGACGGTGAAGATGGTGGCGACGGCGACGATGACAGCGGCGGCGACGATGACAGCGGCGGCGGCGACGATGAAAATGGCGACGGCGACGGCGACGATGGTGACGACAGTGAAGATGGTGGCGGCGGCGACGATGGCAATGGCGGCGGCGACGACGGCGGGAACAACTAGTCCCGAAATAGATCTTTGCAAGGCTCCCGTATGGCAGGATACTGCCTGCGGGAGCCAACACGCCAGCCGTAACCGGTGAGTACATGAACCGCAGAAGCTTTCTGATAGCTGCTTTTCCAGCGGCGTTCATTCCACGCCCGGTATTGGCGCGTGACGTAGTTGCGGAAATCAGAAAAAAGCTGAAATCGCAGGGCTATTTGAAGGTCGAAGTAAGCCGAACTTTGCTTGGGCGTACCCGAATTATTGCAACCAATGCGAGCTTTTGGAGGGAAATTATCGTAAAT
>JAOUMG010000646.1 GCA_029881635.1 Paracoccaceae bacterium
TTCTCAGCCACGATATCTGCAATGATTTCCGACAACGGGCGCCGAGGCCTAAAGCCGATGGCACGTTCGAGTTTCGATACATCGGGCAACCGCCGCGCCATATCCTCAAAGCCCTCCGGGTAAACGGACGCATAGGGTACCAGTTCGATCTTTGACTTGGACCCGGTTGCGGCAATTACCTGCTCTGCAAGCGACCGAATTGTCACTTCCTGATCGTTGGCAACGTTAAAAACCTGTCCTCTCGCGGCGGGTGTCGCCAATAGCCTGACCAAGGATTCCACTACATCGGCCACGTGCCCAAAGCAGCGGGATTGTTCGCCGGAACCGTGCACCAACAACGGGCGACCATCCAGCGCAGCCTGAACGAAGTTTGGCAATACCATGCCGTAACGTCCCGTCTGGCGCGGGCCGGTTGTGTTGAAGAACCGCAATATCACTGCCGGCAGTGCTGCCTCGCGCACGTAGGACAATGTCAGAAACTCATCCAGGGTTTTGGCGCAGGCATAGGACCACCGGAGGTTCTTTGTCGCGCCGATGGTCAGATCGTCATCTTCGCTGAAGGGAAACTTGGTGGCTTTGCCGTATACTTCAGAGGTGGATGCGATGAAGGTCAATTTTTTGTCCTTCAGCGCGGCTTTCAGGACGTTTTCTGTACCGGTGACGTTGGTCAGGATTGAGCGGCTGGGTTCGTCCATAATCAACTTGACGCCAACAGCGGCGGCAAGGTGAAAAATGGCATCACATTCGTCTGTCAGTTGCTGGACGAGCGGGGCATCAAGAATGTTGCCTTCGACAAACCGAAAGCGATTGCTGCCGGTCAATCCCGCCAGATTTTCCTTCCTGCCTGTGGAAAGATCATCCAGTGCCGTGACCGAATGCCCGTCGCCAACCAAACGTTCGGCCAGATGCGAACCAATGAAACCGGCGCCGCCTGTGATCAAAATCTTCATGAACCCTCGCCCAAATGCAACCATTCAATATAGTCGGCAATGGTAACATTGCTGCCTGCGGCTGGCCATATGGATGTGCAACTATACAGAGTTGGCGAAACAGTTCACCACCATTCCGGTTTCTCCCTGTTTGATGGGAACGATAGGCGCCAATTTCCCACTTGCCAGATCGAGAGGATCGCAAAGTTTGTTTGGCCAGACCGAATCTTGGCCAATCCCGCGTATTTGATTCCAGGTGATGACAGAAAGTGCGGTGCTTTTTGCGGTTTCTGGCCAAAATTCTGGTGATTCCGATCAATTGTCCCCCACAAAGGTACAACATTCCTGACTGTTCTTAGATAGATTGCCTAGGATATGCTGTTTGTGCGACCAGCAGTCAGGTAGTGCCATTTTTGTACTTACCACGGTGTTCGAGTAGGGTTCGTTATGACAAGCGCATTTTCGCTTTACTCCTCTCTGAAGGATCAGATTTCGCACAGGCAGGCACGGGTTGCCACGGTTGGTCTGGGCTATGTTGGGCTTCCTTTGGCGCTGACGATTAGCGAGATCGGATTTCCTACAACCGGCATAGATCTGAATTTGGAGCGGGTCGCGGCGATCAACGATGGCCAAAAAGTAATCTCGTATTTCGAAGAAAACCGCATCCGCGACGCTGTTGGTAGCGGTAAGTTCAAAGCCAGCAGTGATTTTTCAGTTCTTTCAGACAGTGACATCATCCTCATTTGCGTGCCAACGCCGCTTTCGTCCACGCGTGAGCCGGATTTGAGCTATGTTGAAAAGGCGGTTGAAACGATCGCCAAATGGTTGCGCCCTGGACAGCTCGTTGTTCTTGAAAGCACAGTCTGGCCGGGTGCGACAACGACAGTCATTAAACCAATTCTTGAACGTGGAGGGCTTCGGGCGGGCGAGGATTTCTTCCTGGGATTTTCGCCTGAGCGGGAAGACCCGGGCAACGAAACCTACACCACCCGTTCGATCCCGAAAATTGTCGGCGCGGACGACACGCAATCACGCGAACTGTTGGATCTGTTTTATTCGAATATCGTGACCAAGACGGTGCCTGTCAGTTCGTTGGCCACGGCAGAGGCCGTGAAACTGGTTGAAAACAGCTTTCGCACCGTAAACATCGCCCTGGTCAACGAATTGAAAGTTGCCATGGACGCGATGGGCGTGGATATTTGGGAAGTC
>JAOUMG010000647.1 GCA_029881635.1 Paracoccaceae bacterium
AAGCATTTGTTTTCAGAAATGGTCTGCATCGATACTGTTCCCTCTTGTCGTGTCTTACTGGGCCGTGACCCAGGCAATGACGGCAGATACCGTCACGATGCTGGCCACGGTCGAAATCAGGATTGAGGCCGACACCCGCTGCGGGGCGACGCCGTAATGCTGGGCTAGAATATAGACATTGCCCGCCACTGGAAGGGCTGCGGCTGAAATCATCACACCTGCGGCAAAGGGCTCCACGTCAAACACCCAAAGCGCGGCAATGGCTACGGCAATCGGATGCAGGATCAGCTTTGCAAAGGAAAGCCAGACCGCGACAGACATGCGTTCGGCCGATTTCGTCGCCAGCGACGCCCCGATGGCGAAGAGCGCACCGGGCGTGGCCGCAGCCCCCAGGATTGCCAGAAATTCGTCAACCGGTCCCGGCAAAGTCAGGCGGGTGGAGGACCAGATCAATCCGGCCACCATTGACACGATCATCGGGTTCTTGAACAGCCCGACAATCAGGATGCGAAGAACGCTCAGGGTCATGCGGCCTTGGCGCGATGCGGTGATGATCAGGGTGATCAGGCTGGAAAAGACGATCAGATCAATCGCCAGCACCATCAGGACCGGCCCGGCAGCAGCCGTTCCAAGCAGTACAACCAGCATCGGCACGCCCAAAAACCCGGCATTGCCGATAACCGAACACTGGGCTTCAA
Source organism: Paracoccaceae bacterium (assembly GCA_029881635.1). Taxonomy (GTDB): domain Bacteria; phylum Pseudomonadota; class Alphaproteobacteria; order Rhodobacterales; family Rhodobacteraceae; genus Albidovulum. The sequence continues at coordinate 699 of JAOUMG010000647.1, forward strand.
CCGCCGCTTCGGCCACAGGCAGGCTGCGTGCAAAGGCAACTGCCATCGTCAGCAGATAGACGGCGAAACAGCCTGTAAGATAGGCCAGCACGAATTGCAGATCGAAGAGTTCTGCCAATGACAGGTTCGCGGCAAAACGAAAGAGCATTGCGGAAAGGGCAAAGTAAAAAACGAACCGCGTCAGCCAGGCTGTTGCCTCTTCGGGAAAGAAACGCACCCGTCCGGCCCACCAGCCAAGACCGATCAGCGCGAAGAAGGGCAGGGTTTTCAAAAAAATCGGCAGCATGTCGATTTCGCGCCTAGCATGCGCAGCGCGCCGATGCCAGCGGGTGCTGGCGGTCGTCGCGGGTGATGCTATCCGCCGCCGATCAGAACACCCGCCGCGAATACCAGCGCGCCCCCCAAAACCACCTGGAACGTCGCGCGCAGGAACGGTGTTTCCATATAGCGATTCTGGATCCAGGCGATGGCCCACAGTTCGACGAAAACGACAATCATGGCGATCGTCGTTGCCACCCAGAAATCGGGGATAAGATACGGCAACGCATGCCCGAGCCCCCCCAAGGTGGTCATCACCCCCGCGGCGATGCCGCGCTTCATCGGCGATCCGCGACCTGACAGAACCCCGTCATCCGATGCGACTTCGGTAAAGCCCATGGAAATGCCTGCACCCACCGATGCCGCAAGACCAACCAGAAACGTCGTCCAGGTATCCTGGGTCGCAAAGGCCACCGCGAATATTGGCGCCAAGGTTGATACCGACCCGTCCATCAGGCCGGCCAATCCCGGCTGCACCCACGTTAGAACAAACTGACGATGGGCGGCGCGGTCCTCTTCGCCCTTTGCCTCGGCATCCAGATGCGTCTCGCTCAGCTCGCCGGCCCGGTTGCCATGCTTGGCCTCTGCCGCCGCCAGATCGCCCAGCAGTTTGCGGGTATCGGCATCGCTCGTGGCCGCCGCAGCGCGTCGGTAAAACGCCTCTGCCTCATGCTCCATCGCCTCAGCCTCGGCCCGCATCCGTTCCAGCCCGAGGTTTTCGACCAGCCAGACCGGGCGGCGTGCATAGAACCCTGCCACATGTTCGCGGCGGATAAGCGGGATCACCTCGCCAAACCGCTTGCGGTGCCGTTCGATCAGCCAATGGCGGTGGGTATCTTCTTCGACCGCCATCGCATCGAAAACCTCCGCTGATGACGGGAAATCGGCCCGCAGGCGTTCCGCATAGGTCCGGTAGATCCTTGCGTCATCTTCTTCGGACGATATCGCGAGCGCGAGGATTTCCTGTTCGTTCAGGTCGGAAAACCGGCGGCGAGAGGCAAAACCAGGGATCATCTTTCGCTCCAGATTGGAATGATTCCAAACTACGCGGCCAAAGCCGGAACGGCAAGAGCGCTCATTTTCTATACTATACTGTACAGTTCAAAAATAACTTGCGAATC
>JAOUMG010000648.1 GCA_029881635.1 Paracoccaceae bacterium
TCAGGACGGCAAGGTCAGGGGTGATAGCGTCTTCAACATCCTCCGGGGCGACTGTGCGCAGCTCATACCCCTGACCGAGTGTACGCACGAGACCGTCAGCCATATAAAGATCCGACGGGAAATTGCCTGTGTCCGACAGGATCACCCGCCGGTCAGGGCGCAGTTCCAAAGCCGAGGCCAGTGCCTGATAGACCTTTATCGAAAGGGTGTCGCCCAAAACCACTGTTGCGGGGGCCGCGCCGATCAGCCGACCGATCCGGTCACCGAGCCGTGCGGGCTGGTCCATCCACCCCGCCTTGTTCCAGCCGGTAATCAGCATGTTGCCCCATTCTTCCGTAACCGCATTGGCAACACGTGCCGCCGCAGCCTTGGGCAAGGGGCCGAGCGAATTACCATCGAGATAAATGATCCCTTCGGGCAGGTGGAACAGCGTCCTGGTCTTGTCAAAATCGCTGGTCATTTGGCTGCTCCCGAGATGGTGATTTCAAGTGCTTTATGGGGTCGATAGCTATGGGTCAGGGGTAAAACACCTCGGCCGCAGTTGCCAGAGAATTTCCCCCGAACCAACGACAACAAAATCACAGGAACGTAATTTGACCCATTTGTTTCGCACTCGGACTTGCTCTTTGCCGCCTTCAACCCATAGTTTACGCCCAAACGCGAATTGGGTCTTTTCGGAATGGCAAAAGAAATCGACTTTCCACCCGTCTGGTTGGCGGGCTTTGTGGTCTGCGGCGGATTGATCGGTCTGATCTGGCCGGTTTCGTTTCCGTACAGTTCGGTAATCGGGTCCTTTGTTGTGGCTCTGGGACTGGTTTTGATTGTCACGGCTGTGCTGCAGATGTTGCTGGTTCGCACAACGGTCATGCCGCGACGCGAGTCATCGTCGCTGATCACGGGCGGCGTATTTCGTCTGTCGCGCAACCCGATTTATCTTGGGGATGCGTTATTGCTGGCGGGCCTGATGATGAACTGGGATGCGTGGTTGGCGCTGCCGCTGGTGCCCTTGTTCATGAGGGTGATCTACCGACGTTTCATCATCGAGGAAGAAGCCCGCCTGACACGGGATTACGGTGAAATTTACACAGATTATCAAAACACGACGGGTCGTTGGCTCTGAAACCTCGGAGGAATCTTATTGCTGCGGTGCGGCAGACCGGGTAACAAAGTTGCGCGGCCGTTGTCGACGGATAGATCAGAACGAAAAATTGGCGAACGCTGTTAAGAAGGGGAATGACAGTGAAAATTGGGGCACCGAAAGAAGTCATTGACGGTGAAGCACGCGTTGCGATGACGCCAGATTCGGCGGGTCTGCTGCAAAAACTGGGCCACGAATGCTATATTGAGGCCGGTGCGGGTGCACTGGCCGGGTTTTCGGATGCGGCCTATAAAGCGGCGGGCGTGACCGTGGTCAAGACGGGGGCAGCACTGTTCAAGGCGGTCGATGCGGTGGTCAAGGTGCGTCCGCCCGTCGATGCGGAAGCCAAGCGGCTGACCAAGGGCCAGACGTTGATTTCCTTCTTCTATCCTGCCCAAAACAAAGACCTTCTGGATCTGTGCAACAAGCAGGGCGCCACGGTGATCGCGATGGACATGGTGCCGCGTATCAGCCGTGCCCAGAAGATGGATGCGCTGTCATCCATGGCCAATATCGCCGGGTATCGCGCGGTTATCGAAGCGGGCAACAACTTTGGCCGGTTCTTTACCGGGCAGGTGACGGCTGCGGGCAAAGTGCCGCCGGCAAAGGTGCTGGTTGTCGGTGCCGGGGTTGCCGGGCTGGCCGCGATCGGCACGGCGACATCGCTCGGGGCGATTGTCCATGCCTTTGATGTGCGTCCGGAAGTGGCCGAACAGATTGAATCGATGGGGGCAAATTTCGTCTTTCTGGAATTTGAGGAGGCGCAGGACGGTGCTGCGACAGGCGGTTATGCCGCGCCTTCAAGCCCGGAGTTTCGCGAAAAACAACTGGCCAAGTTCCGCGAACTGGCACCCGACATGGATATCGTTATCACCACCGCGCTGATCCCCGGGCGCGACGCCCCCAAGCTGTGGCTGAAGGATATGGTCGAGGCGATGAAACCCGGATCGGTGGTGATTGACCTTGCGGCTGAACGCGGGGGTAATTGCGATCTGACG
>JAOUMG010000649.1 GCA_029881635.1 Paracoccaceae bacterium
ATGGCGTCCACGCATTAAGAAACGCGCTGATCCCGGTGATCACGGTGATCGGCCTTTCGGTCGGCACATTGCTGGCCGGAGCGATCCTGACCGAGACGATCTTTTCCTGGCCGGGCATCGGAAAATGGATGGTCGACAGCATTTTCCGCCGTGATTATCCGGTTGTGCAAGGCGGCCTGCTGCTGATCGCCGTGATGGTGATGATCGTGAACCTGACCGTTGATGTGCTTTACGGCTACATCAACCCCAAGATCCGGAAACGCTGATGAATACCGCCACAGACGCCGCAAAGCCTGCAACTCCTGTCGACGAGCGCCCCGGTCGGCTGGCCGAATTCTGGTTCTACTTTCGCGAAAACCGTGGGGCCGTCATCGGTATGTGGGTATTTGTTGCCTTCGTGCTGGTCGCCCTTCTGGCGGGTGTGATCGCACCCTACGATCCGACCCAGCAATTCCGCGAGCATCTGTTGCAACCGCCCTTCTGGCAGGAAGGCGGCGAACTTGCCTTTCCGCTGGGCACCGACGCCGTGGGGCGCGATATGCTGTCACGGCTGCTGCACGGCGCGCGCTATTCCTTCTATGTTGGGATTATCGTCGTGGCGGTGTCCGCGCTTGGGGGGGTCATGGTCGGCCTGTTTGCCGGGTTCGCACCGAAATGGGTCGATACCATCATCATGCGGGTAATGGACATCATCCTTGCCTTTCCGTCACTTTTGCTGGCGCTGGTATTGGTGGCCATTCTGGGCCCGTCGCTGACCAATGCGATGATCGCCATCGCCATCGTCTTGCAGCCGCATTACGTGCGTCTGACCCGCGCGAGCGTTCTGTCGGAACGGTCAAAGGATTATGTGACCGCCTCCAAGGTCACCGGTGCAGGTATCTGGCGACTGATGTTCATCACGGTTCTGCCCAACTGCCTGTCACCTATCATCGTTCAAGGCGCGCTGAGCTTTTCAACCGCCATCCTCGATGCCGCCGCGCTGGGTTTCCTTGGCATGGGCGCACAGCCGCCGACCCCGGAATGGGGCACCATGCTGGCCGAGGCGCGCGAATTCATTCTGCGCGCCTGGTGGGTTGTGACATTCCCCGGTCTGGCCATCCTGATCACGGTGCTGGCCATCAACCTCATGGGTGACGGCCTCCGCGATGCCTTTGACCCAAAACTGAAGCGGAGCTGAGCCCATGCCGCTACTTGAAATTCGCAACCTTTCGGTCGATTTCGCCACTTCATCGGGCAGTTTCAGGGCCGTGGATGCCACCGACGTATCCGTCGACAAGGGCGAGATACTGGCCATTGTCGGCGAAAGCGGATCGGGTAAATCCGTCTCCATGCTGGCCTTGATGGGCTTGCTTCCCTGGACCGCGACGATCACTGCCGATGTCATGTCCTTTGGCGGGCAGGATCTGCGCAATGTCAGCCCAGGACAAAGACGCCGGATTATCGGCAAGGATATGGCGATGATCTTCCAAGAGCCGATGTCATCGCTGAACCCATGCTTTACTGCCGGATATCAGATCAAGGAAGCACTGAAGCTGCATCTGGGGCTGGACCGTGCAGAACGCCATGCAAGGGCGATCGAGCTATTCGAGATGGTCGGCATCCCTGCCCCCGAACAGCGGCTTGGTGCCTTTCCCCACCAGTTGTCCGGTGGCATGAACCAGCGGGTGATGATCGCCATGGCCATTGCCTGCCAGCCCAAACTGTTGATCGCGGATGAACCGACGACGGCGCTTGACGTGACCATTCAGGCCCAGATCCTCGACCTGCTGACGGGGTTGCAGAAAGACACCGGCATGGCGCTGATCCTGATCACCCACGACATGGGCGTGGTAGCCGAAACCGCCGAACGCGTGTCGGTGCAATATGCGGGCCAAAAGGTCGAGGAACAGCCGGTTGCCGATCTTTTCGCCAAGCCCCACCACCCCTATACGGCCGCATTGCTAGCCGCCCTGCCCGAACGCGCCACATCGCGAAAGCTGCCGACGATTCCGGGCGTCGTGCCCGGCCAATTCGACCGCCCTGCCGGGTGCCTGTTTTCTCCCCGATGTACCTATGCCGATGACCGCTGCCGCAGCGTGCCCCCGGTTGCTGCGGGCCCCGAACTTGGCCTGGCGCGCTGCCACTATCCTCTT
>JAOUMG010000061.1 GCA_029881635.1 Paracoccaceae bacterium
ACTTCGGACAGGGGCGTACCTTCGAAGCTGGGTTCAGGTCCATCGCCCACTCCCGCGTCGGCTTCATCTGTGGCTTCCTCCGATTCCGGGGAACCGAAATCAACCAATGATGCAATCAGTATCGTCCCGAATATTCCGGCAATGAACAGCATTTGATGTCTCACCTTTGTTCGCCGGATAATGAAAATCTGGCATTCACCCCGGGGGCAATCCTGAGCGCAGGTCTGTTAAGGACCGCCGAACAACCGCTCAGTAATCACAATTGAATGTATTTTTTGTTGTTCATGAGGCCGCCCAAGGCTGTGGTTTTTGGGCGTAGCTGACGTAAAGCGGATGGCGCGGCTGGCCAGCTTTCGTCAGGCCGAGATGGCAAAGACCGGCCCCTGACTGGCGCAGCAGTGCTGCGACGGCATCGCCGCGTCCATCCAATGCACCATGAACCCCCCAGCCGCAAAGGATCACCGGTTTTTCACGCACAATATTGGCCAGGATCACGTCATTCTCGGGCCCGACCGGATCTGGACATTGGCGTAACGCGCGTGGGTCTGTCGCCCGCAGGCCAAAAAGATTGGCCACTGAAAACCCCGAAAACCCGCCTGTCCGGGCACGCCGTTCACAGCGTTCAATTGTCGCATCGTTCTTTTCTTCGGTGGCGGTTGAAGGGTTCAGCAGAATGTAGACCAGATGCCTGTCTGTGCACGCCCAATCGCGGCGCAAAAGATAGCGGTAGGTTTCACAATCCGAATATAGCGCACGGGATCGGGTGCCGCCTTGGTTGCAGGTTCGGATAATCATCAGAATGGGCAAGGGGCGGAAATCGTCATGCCCTTGCCGCTGTCGGGATGACGAAATCGCAGTTCGGCCGAATGCAGCATCAGCCGCGGGAAATCGCGTGCAGCCCCCGTTGCATAAAGCGGATCACCAAGAATCGGATGACCCAGTGCCTGCATATGCACCCGCAACTGATGGCTGCGCCCCGTAAGAGGATAAAGACGCACACGTGTCGTGCCCTCCGGTTCCAGCCGTTGAACGCGCCAGTCCGTCTGGGCGGGTTTGCCGTTTTCATGGTCTACATGCTGCAAAGGCCGGTTGGGCCAGTCAACGATCAACGGCAGATCGACCAGACCGGTTTTGGGCTGCAAATGCCCCCAAAGCCGGGCGATATAGGTCTTTTTGGTCTGACGGCCTTCGAATTGTGCTGACAATACACGTTGCGCATGGCGGGTAAGCGCAAAGACCATCAGGCCCGACGTGTCACGATCCAGCCGGTGCACCAGCAATGCCTCGGGAAAGACCCGCTGCAATCGTGCGATCATGCAATCGGCCAGATCCTCGCCCTTGCCCGGTACGGACAGCAGGCCCGCAGGCTTGTCCACGAGCACGACCTCATGATCGGTGTGGACCACGCGGATCGGGTCATCGGGCGGGGAATAGCTGCTGTCGATCATGGCGCGGTCGATAGCACGGGTGCGGCGCGAGAACAGCCCCCTTGAGACAATCCATTCCCTTTGAACCGGCTCACGCCGCCGGTCATGGCAGGCACCGTCATTGATCGGCGGGATCAGACGATCTGGTGCCCGGCATCCCGCAGGCGTCGTGCTACCTCGGCGATATGGGCCGGCGTTGTTTCGCAACAGCCCCCGATGATCGTGGCCCCCATGTCCACCCAACGCATCGCAAAATCTGCGTAAAGGGCTGGCGTCATTTCCGGGCGGGCGTTCAGGGCCGCAACCGTTGGGTTGTCTTTCAGAAATTCCTTGGTGATTTCCTGAAATCCGTTGGCATAGGCCCCGAAAGGCAAGCCAAACCCCTTGAAGATACTCAGCGCTGCGGCCATCGCCTCGGGGGCAGAGCAATTGGCCAGAATGGCATCAACGCGACCGGCTATGATCGGGGCGAGGTCTGCGACAGCTTCTCCCGAGCGTAGCCTCGCGCCATCCTCATCATCCACGGTCACGGCCAGCCAGACCGGTTTATTCCCCGCAGCCGCCCCTTCAATCGCCGCACGGGCATGGGCCAGCGATGCCACGGTTTCGATGATGAAAAAATCAACGGCGGGGGCCAGCAATGTCGCAAGCTCTGCATAGCTTGCGACCGCTTCGTCATGGGGCGGAAACAGTTCGGGCCGGTAGGAGGCGCGCAAAGGGCCAAGCGATCCGGCGATGCGTCCGGCACCATGCTCGGCGCGGGCAGATGCGGCTTCGGCAAGCGCCTGCATATTAAGGGCGGCAAACCGGTCATCAATATCGAATTTGACCAGACGGTCGTGATGCAGCCCGTAAGTATTGGTTGTGGCAACCGTTGCCCCAGCGGCGAAGTAATCGGCATGAAGACCGCGCACGATGCCGGGCTGATCCATCATCACACTTGTTGACCAAAGCGGTGTCGGTGGTTTGCCCGAACGCGCCACCAGCTCCTGCCCCAGTCCACCGTCAAGAAGCGTAATCGCCGCCATATCCTACTCCACCACCAGTTTCGCTGCGAGCCCGGCAAAAAGAACTGCCGCGACCCTGTTCATCACCCCAAGCCTGCGCCCGATGGCCTTTCCCATAACGCCCGCCAAGACGCCATACCCCATCGTGACCAATGTGCCGGTAAAGGTAAAGATACCGCCCAAAAGCAGGATCTGCTGCCAGATCGGACCGTAGGCCGGGCTGGTGAACTGCGGCAAAAAGGCAAGGATGAACAGCACCGGCTTCGGGTTAAGCATGTTTGAAAGGCATCCCCGCAACAAGGCCCGCGACGGGCGCATGCTGCCACGAACCTCTGCACCGGTTTCCTTAGCCCCCCATGACTTCCACGCAAGCCAAAGAAGGTACCCAGCCCCTGCCCAGCGAATTGCTTGAAGGGCCTCGGGATGGGCGGCGATTAGGGCTGACAGGCCAAGTGCGGCAAGCATCACATGCCAGATTCCGCCGAGGCCGACACCCAGCCCGGCCATTGCCCCGGCCTTTGGTCCGCCCTGCAGCCCGCAGGCAGTGGCAAAAAACACATCGACCCCAGGCGCGAAGTTGAGCGCAAGACCACCAAGGATGAAAGCGACCAAGGCCTCGGGGGGGAAGGATTGAAGCAGTGTCAGCATGGCAGGGTCCTATCCGGTTTCGACATGGCTGACCGAAGTCAATCGGCCGGTCAAGCCCCGCAGATTGACAGCGTCGCGCCACCCTGCCAGCGTTCTGCAAGGAATAGGAGATGCGTATGGATTATGAGACTGTCGAGGCAGAGGATTTCGGGCGGGCGCTGACGGGGTTGGGCCTCAATCTGCTGGTGAGGGACGTTCGGGCATTGGCGGTGTTTCTGACGGATGTGTTCGACATGAAAGCCCATCGTGTGTCAGCCGATTTTGCCATCATGTGCTACGGGTCGCAGATTTTTCAGCTCCATTCCGATCAGACCTATCATTCCCATCCCCTGCCATCCTTGTTGCCTGAGGCAGGGCCCCGGGGGGCCGGGGTGGAAATCCGTCTCTATGAGACCGATCCGGACGCCGCGGCACTAAAGGCAGCGCTGTTTGAGAAGGCCACGATCTTGCAGAAACCCGCTGACAAACCACATGGGCTGCGGGAATGTGTGATCCTGTGCGAAAATGGCTATGCTTGGGTTCCAAGCAGGCGGATCGGCGGGTAGCCCTCGAAAACTGCGTTTGTCACCAGCATTCGCATTGTTACTGACTAGGCCCCAGTTGTGTCAGACGGTGGCGTCAGACCAATTCTAACTCGTCTCTGCAAGGACAGTGAGGCTGTCCCTTATGCCACACCGAGATCGCGCCGCTCGGCTAGCACCGCTGAACGGGCTTCCGGCCATCGGGTCTGTCTTTACTAGCCATTTTCCGGACAAAACTGCGCGGGACTCTGCCACTGCTTCGCGGCTGGGATGGCCAATCACAATTTGGCCACATTTGCCGCAAATTGTCCTGAATCGTGGAATGCACATGTGATTCAACTGCCGTGGCGTATGCAGAAGTAGAGCATTGACGATCATTTAGTGACGGCTTGAGATGACAGAGGACTGCCATATGACCCCGACCGTGTTAGGAATTGGCGCCCAAAAATGTGCGTCTTCATGGGTTCATGCTGTGCTGGGGGCGCATCCACAGATTGGCGTGTCCGATCCGAAGGAATTGGATTTCTTCAGTTACTATTTTGATAGGGGCTATACTTGGTACGAAACTCATTTCCGCAATCTGTCCCAGTTCTCGGCCCGCTGCGAAACGTCGCCTTCGTATTTCTACGATCCACGGGCACCTGAACGGGCTTGGAACTACAATAAGAGTCTGAAGATAATCGCGCTTCTGCGCGATCCAGTGGCACGGGCGTATTCCAACCATCTTCACGAAGTCATTAAAGGTCATATTCCTCGGCAGAGCTTCGAGGAGGGGTTGCTTGGAAATCCGGCATATATCGATCAGGGGCGTTACCACACGCATTTGAAACGCTGGGTCGATACCTTTGGGTCAGATCGGGTGCAGGTCCTCATCGCTGAAGAAATAGCTGCGGATCCTGTCGGCGCGGCTTCACGGCTCTATGACTTTGTCGGGGTCGATACCGCCGTTGTCAGCGCAGTGGTGTCCGAGGCGCGCAATATCAGTGACCGAGCGCGTTTGCCAAGATTGCGACGGACACTACGGAGCGGTGGCGATCTTATGCGTCGTGCCGGGCTGGAGGAACATCTCATGCGGATCAAATCCGCCGCTCCCGTGGCCGGGTTCTTGCGTATGAACAGCATCGATATGCGTGTCGAGATACCGCCGATGACCGACGCGACCCAACGCAGATTGACCGAGGTTTTCGAACCGGAAATGACGGCACTTGCCCGGCTTCTCAAACGCGATGGGTTTCCGTGGCAGACCTGGGATTCGATTGCGGATGATGGCGTCCAGCCCTCTCTTGTGGGTTGAACTAACACTATCAAACTTTGCAGTAGCAGGAGTTTCTTTAAGTGACACTGATCGAGCGTAGTATCATGAACCGACCGCGCAATGATGCCAGCGACGTACCGAGTGTTGCCGACACTCTGTCTTCGGCATTAAGGGCGATTAGGCAGCATTTCTGGCTGGTTGCATTCTGCACTGTCGTCAGCCTGACGCTTGCGATCGTTAGCATCGTGACTATGACGCCGATCTATACTGCATCGGCCACCATCTACATTGATCCGCGCGAGAGCCGTGGCTTTCAGGAAGCGGGCGGCGTTCTTTTGAATTCAGATGCGCTGGTAGTGGATTCCGAGGTGGAAATCCTGTTGTCGAGCACACTGGCTGAACGGGTCGTCGACCGCTTGGGACTGGCGCTGGTTGAAGAAACCGATGCAGATACGCCGACTCTCACTGCTAGCCTGAAAGCTCTATTTACGGCGGATGCGATTGACGAGAGCCAAGCCGGCCTGCTTTCACCCGAAGATGCCGCCAAACGGCGTGCTGTGGCTGCGATCCGGAGAAATGTCGACGTCGGCAGGCTTGGTAACACTTATGTCATAGAGATCACGGCCCGCAACAGAGACAAGAAACTGGCGGCCGAGATTGCCAACACCTATACCGAAGAATACTTGAAAAGCGGCCTCGAAATTCAAGCCGAAAGGCTGACTCAGTTAAACAACTGGTCATCGGCAGCATTGCGCGAGGCATTGAGCGCATTGCAACTGGCCGAAGCGGAGGTCAACCAGTTCCGGCTTGTCAATCAGATTGATTCCGATGGTCGGCAGGTAGCGGGTTCTGAGCTAACCGAAATGAACAATGAACTTGTGAAGTTGCGCAGCGAACGGTTTCAAAACGAACTGATGCTGGAACGGATCGAGGCCTTCGTCAGCGACGGAAGCGCAGATTCCGATGTGCCGGATATTGGTGTCGAGGAGATTGCGCAAATCCGGTCCCGGATCCTGGAGGCCGAAATTGAGTACGCGCGGGAGACTGCGACCGGAAACAAGAACAAACTGCTGGCGGATGTCCTGCCGCGCCAGTTGGAAGCGATGAAGGCGCAGTTAATCGATCAGTACCAGCGGGTTGCGACGCAGCTGGGCAAGCAAATACAATTCTCTATTGAGGAAGAACAGCGCCTTTCGGATCGGGCCGAAGCGTTGCGCCGCGAAGTTTCGGAAATGTCCGAAAAAGAAGCCAAACTGCGCGAGTTGCAAATGAAGTCGGATAGCGAACGCGCCGTCTATCAAGTGTTGTTGACCCGGTTCCATGAAACTTCCGACGTTTTTGCCTATAAATCCAACTCCGCCCGTGTGTTGACCGCAGCCCATGTGCCGCCCGGACCCAGTTCACCGCAAACATTCAAGATACTCGCGTTGGGACTGGTTGGCGGTCTGTTCGTTGGGCTAGTGCTGACTTTCATTCGTGAGCAACTCGACGACCGGATACGTCAACCGCGTGAAATCGAAGCAGCGGGCCTACGCTTTCTGGGTGCTGCCCCTATGATCCGGGGAGTGTGGTTCCAGTTGAGGGGACGCCGAAGTCAGAACCGCCGCGATCTGAACATGCCCGTTCTGACCGGCGGGCGGCGACGCCGGGAATTGGCGCGCATGTCTTATGCTGTCGATTTTCCGTTGTCGGAATTTTCCGAAACCGTGCGTTCGATAGTCTTTGACGCAGCCGCGAGTGACCCCTCCGCCGCCCGCGCCCATATTGTTGCCGTTACATCAACTTCGCCCGGAGAGGGGAAATCCACGCTTGCGGCTAATCTCGCTGCTTATTTCGCCAAACAGGGCAAGCGCGTCCATTTGATCGACTTCGATCTGAAAAACCCCTCCCTCTCACGGATATTTGCAAAGCGCCGCGCAAATTGGACACCCACTGAAGAGCAAAGCAAAGAACCAGGTGAAACTGCGCATACCGGCAATAAAAGAGTGAGGGACTTTGATTTCTCCGGCCATGTCGGAAAGACGAGCGCATCTGACATGATCAAATTCATCAGCCCAGGTACCATTGCCAATTACCTCCAAAGCTCAAAAGAAAATTATGACGTCGTTGTCGTTGATGTCGGCTCACTCAGCGAAAGTTCAGACGCCCGCATGTGCGCCGATCTTGCAGATTACGTTGTTCTTGCGGTGAGGTGGGGCATGACTCCTCGGGAGCAGTTCGAGCGTTCGCTGGCGCGCGGTCTAAACAGAACAGGCAGGTCTGTTGGCGCCGTTTTGACGATGGTGCCGCCATCAGCAGAACTAGAGAAGTCGGCCGCCGGAGATCAGACGGCCCGTCGATTGGCGGTGGCGTGAAATGGAAACCACGCGGCCAAAAGCTCCGGCAAGATCGGTAGTCGTCTTCGCGCATAACGAAGCGGAGCGTATAGCGGCCTGTCTGGGTTCACTGCAACAATCTGGTCTTGGCCCCAACGATCCGATTTTTGTAGTCATCAACGGAACAACCGACAACACCGCAAGTGTCGTCGAGAGTATGGCAAAACAGGATAAAAGGATTAAAGGCGTGGTCATCGCGCTGGGCGACAAGGCCAACGCGTGGAGTTATTACGCAAACCACTTGGCGGTACCCGATACGCAACTGCATTTTTTCGTCGACGGCGACGTAGTGGTATCGCCGGGCGCAATATCCGCGATCGGCGAGAAACTGGCGGCACACCCAGAGGCATTGGCGGCATCAACGCTGCCCCGAGGCGGGCGCACAGCTCCGAGTTGGTCAAACAGGATACTGCGCGAACACGGCATGCCAGGGAACTTCTATGCGCTACGGGGCGAAACGCTGGCGCGTATCAGGGCGCTTTCGATCAACCTTCCGGTCGGCTTGATCGGTGACGACCCATTTCTGCGGTGGCTGATCTTAAACAATTTCAACCCCAACGGCCCGGTGGACCGATCCCGCATCAGACCGGTACCCGAGGCGCATTTCAACTACACATCGATCCCTCTCACAAATTGGCGCGGCTTGCGCGCGCTTGTCGCCCGGCAAATGCGCTATCAGTTGCGTGATCTCCAGATGAACCTGCTGCTACGGCATCTGAGGAAGTTCGGCCTAGGGGCCATACCCCGGCGAATTGACAGTCTTTACGACCAAGCGACACCCATGCTGGCGCTGAAAGGCAAGTTTACGTTACGCAAGGTCGCTTTTTATTTTACCTATCGTCGGGTCCGTGCCTACCGTTCCCGTCCTAGCATGGGGCCCGCCTGGTATGAGACCTGAGAGCGTCCGCCCAACGCTTGGCAATACACAGATGACGACCTCGAAGACTGGTCAGGTTATTGGTG
>JAOUMG010000650.1 GCA_029881635.1 Paracoccaceae bacterium
GCAGGTCAATATCGTGGCTTGGCCCGGCTATATCGAGCGTGGCGAAACTGACGCCGCCTTTGATTGGGTGACCAAATTCGAAGAGGCAACGTCCTGCAAGGTCAATATCAAGACCGCCAATACCTCTGATGAAATGGTGGCCCTGATGAACGAGGGCGGCTTTGATCTGGTTACCGCTTCGGGCGACGCTTCGCTGCGCCTGATCGCCGGCAAGCGCGTGCAGGAGGTCAATGTTGATTTGATCCCCAGCTGGTCTACTGTCGATGATCGCCTGAAGGATGCCCCTTGGCATACGGTCGATGGCAAACACTACGGCACACCCTATATGTGGGGGCCTAACGTGTTGATGTACAACACCAATGTCTTCAAAGAGCCGCCGACAAGCTGGTCGGTGGTTTTCGAGGAAACCACACTGCCGGATGGTCAGTCGAACAAGGGGCGCGTGCAGGCCTATGACGGGCCAATCTATGTTGCCGACGCGGCGCTTTATTTGATGTCAAAGCAGCCGGAACTCGGCATCACTTCCCCATATGAGCTGAACCAGGCCCAGTATGACGCAGCACTGAACTTGTTGCGCGAACAGCGTAAACTGGTCAGCCGCTATTGGCATGACGCGTTCATTCAGATGGATGATTTCAAGAACGAAGGTGTCGTCGCCTCGGGTTCATGGCCGTTTCAGGTGAATATCCTCGCTTCCGAAGGCCAGCCGGTTGCCTCGGTAGTCCCGGCGGAAGGGGCGACGGGCTGGGCTGATACAACAATGATGCATGTCGATGCCGCCAACCCCAATTGCGCCTATATGTGGATGGAACATTCGCTGGCCTCAAACCTGCAATCGGACTTGTCCGTCTGGTTTGGTGCCAACCCGGCGGTACCAGCGGCCTGTACAGATGGGCGCGGCATGCAGACGGCAGAAGGCTGCACGACTAACGGCATGGATGATTTCGAAAAGATCCGCTTTTGGACAACGCCCGTTTCTGCCTGCGCCAGTCAGGGTGAATGTGTGCCCTACTATCGCTGGGTGTCGGACTATATCGGCGTCATTGGCGGGCGCTGAGCCTGCCCAAAGAAATGATGCGTCAGCCCGGGCCCCAAGGGGCCCGGAACGGCGCATCCGACGCCCGTCTTGAGCGAAAGAAACCATGCCAGCCGTTGAATTTGAGAATGTCAGCCGTGCTTTCGGCTTGGTCCGCGCCGTCGATGATGTGACGCTGACCATCGAGGAGGGCGAGTTTTTCGCCATGCTCGGTCCCTCGGGATCGGGCAAGACCACCTGTCTCAGGCTCATATCGGGTTTCGATCGACCGACCGCCGGCCATATCCGAATCTTCGGCGAAACCGCTGATGGGGTTCCGCCCAACCGTCGGGCGGTCAACACTGTCTTTCAAGACTACGCGCTTTTCCCGCATATGAATGTGCGCGACAACGTGGCTTACGGGCTGATGGTCAAGGGCGAAACCCGCCCGGTGCGCCAGGCCAAGGCCGAGGAGATGCTGGGTCTCGTCAAATTGGACGGCTTTGGCGACCGCAAGC
This sequence comes from Paracoccaceae bacterium, assembly GCA_029881635.1. GTDB lineage: Bacteria > Pseudomonadota > Alphaproteobacteria > Rhodobacterales > Rhodobacteraceae > Albidovulum. The sequence continues at coordinate 1,534 of JAOUMG010000650.1, forward strand.
CTGGTCAGCTGTCCGGTGGGCAGCGGCAGCGGGTGGCGCTGGCACGCGCCTTGGTCAACCGGCCGCGCGTTCTTCTTCTGGATGAACCGCTTGGCGCATTGGATCTGAAGCTGCGCGAACAAATGCAGGAAGAACTCAAATCCCTGCAAAAGGCGCTGGGCATCACCTTCGTTTTTGTAACCCATGATCAGGGCGAGGCGCTGTCAATGGCCGACCGTCTGGCTGTTTTCAACGAAGGCCGTATCATCCAGACCGGCACACCGCATGACATATATGAAGCCCCGCGCACGCGTTTTGTGGCTGATTTTGTCGGCTCGTCCAATGTGCTGCCGCCCGATCTCAGCAAACGCCTTGGCGGAAGCGCCTCTTGGTCGAGTTTGCGCCCCGAAGCGATTTCGCTTGCACCAGCAGCGACGGCTAAGGTCAGTGGCACCGTTCTGGCGCAGCGTTATCTCGGTCCGGTCAACCAGATCACGGTCGAAATCGGCAGCCATCAGATTGCCGTATCGGTTCCAGCGCATGACGCCTTGCCGTCGATAGGCGAGGTGACGGGCCTCAAATGGGCCGCAAAATCGCTGCATGCGATGGACGAA
>JAOUMG010000062.1 GCA_029881635.1 Paracoccaceae bacterium
GAATTTCGGCCGCAGCGGCAGCCGCCCCCTCGATTCCGAAAAGGTTGACGACGCCCAGAACCATCACCAGCGCCGACCCCATCAGAAGCAGCCATTGAACCGGAACCATCCGGCCGTCCAGCGCGTCGCCCTCCGCCCCGAAATACATGTAGTAAACGATGCGTAGATAATAAAACGCCCCGATGACCGAGGCGACAGCCCCCGCCAGCGCCAGCCAGGTCATGTTGGCATCAACCGCCGCCCGCAGCACACCGTATTTGGCAAAAAAGCCCAGCATCGGCGGCACGCCGGCCAGCGAAAACATCAGGACCAGCACCGCCAGCGCCTTGACCGGTTCACGTTTGGCATAGTGGTTCAGCGCGCCGATATCGGTGATGGTAGCGCCGTCCTTCTCCATCGACAGGATAAAGGCAAAGGTGCCGACATTCATCGCCACATAAACGGCCATGTAAACCAGCATCGACTGAACGCCCATGACCGTTCCGGCCGCCAGCCCCACCAGTGCAAATCCCATATGGGCAATCGACGAATAGGCCATCAGCCGTTTGATGTTGCGCTGACCGATGGCAGCAATCGCCCCGAGAAACATCGACAATGTCGCCAAGAGTGCCAGAACCTGGCTCCAGTCGCCTACCGCGCCGCCAAAAGCGTCATGCACAAGCCGCGCGAAGAGCGCCATCGCCGCAACTTTGGGCGCTGTGGCAAAGAAGGCGGTGACAGGTGTGGGCGAGCCTTCGTAGACGTCGGGCGTCCACATGTGGAAGGGCACCGCCGATACCTTGAACGCAAGGCCCGTGATCAGGAACACCAGCCCGAACAACAGCCCGACCGACACATGGCCACCCTCGATCGTCGCCAGAATGCCCGAAAACAGCGTTGTACCGGTAAAGCCATAGGTCAGCGACGCACCATATAGCAGCAGGCCCGACGACAACGCGCCCAGCACGAAGTACTTCAGCCCTGCTTCCGTCGATTTCAGGCTGTCGCGGCGCAAGCTTGCCACGACGTAAAGCGCCAGTGATTGCAGCTCCAGCCCCATGTAAAGCGACATGAGGTCACCCGCCGACACCATTACCATCATGCCGATGACCGAAAAGGTGATCAGCAGCGGATATTCGAACCGCGCCAGCCCGCGCCGCGCCATATAGTCCTGGCTCATCGCCAGAACCGCAGCGGCACCCAACAGGATGGTCACCTTGGCAAAGCGTGAAAACGCATCATCATTGAACGACCCGCCAAAGGCCGCATGCGCGCCCGTGCCCGAAAGACCGATCCAGACGGCCGCGCCCACCAATGCGGCAACCGTTACCCAAGTCAGCGTCGCGGTCCGTTCATCCTTGCCGGTGTAGACAACACCGATCAGCGCTGCCATCGCAAATACGGCCAGCAGCACTTCGGGAAGAATGGCGGAGAAATCAGAGGAAATCATCGCAAAATCCTTTAGTGGCCGGCAACCTGCACCGCGTCGGATGCAGGAACAGCAGCGTGGTATTCAGTAACAAGGGCATTTACCGACGGCCCGATGATATCGGTCACAAGGCTCGGGTAGATGCCCAAAAGCAGGGTCATCGCGACCAATGGCGCAAAGATCAGCTTTTCGCGGCCCGTCAAATCGGTGATCGACCGCAGGCTTTCCTTGATCAGATCGCCCATGACAACGCGGCGATAAAGCCACAAGGCATAAGCCGCCGACAGGATCACACCGGAGGTGGCCACAGCAGCAACCCAGGTATTGACCTGGAAGATGCCCATCAGCGTCAGGAATTCACCAATGAAGCCACTGGTGCCCGGCAGGCCGACATTGGCCATGGTGAAGAACATGAAGATCAGCGCGTAGGACGGCATCCGGTTTACCAGACCGCCATAGGCGTCAATCTCACGGGTATGCATCCGGTCATAGATAACGCCAACGCACAAGAAGAGCGCACCCGAGATGAAACCATGGCTCAGCATCTGAAAGATCGCGCCATCGACGCCCTGCTGGTTGGCGGCAAAGATCCCCATCGTCACATAGCCCATATGGGCGACCGACGAATAGGCGATCAGCTTTTTCATGTCGGACTGTGCCAGCGCCACCAGCGAGGTATAGACAATGGCAATCGCACTCATCCAGAAAATCAGCCCCTGCAACTGATCCGAGGCAATCGGGAACATCGGCAGGCTGAAGCGCAAAAAGCCGTAGCCCCCCATCTTCAACAGGATCGCCGCCAGCACCACCGAGCCTGCCGTGGGCGCCTGAACATGGGCGTCGGGCAACCAGGTGTGGACCGGCCACATCGGCATCTTGACTGCAAAACTGGCAAAGAAAGCCAGCCACAGAAGCGTCTGCAGGCCCCCGATTATCTGGAACCCGAACACATTCAGCGTGTCGGATGCGAATGTATGGGTCAGCAAAGTCGGAATATCGGTTGTCTGGGCATCAACATACATGGCGATCATCGCCACCAGCATCAGCACCGAACCGAGGAAGGTATAGAGGAAGAACTTGAAGGCCGCGTAAATCCGTTCCTTGCCGCCCCAGATGCCGATGATCAAGAACATCGGGATCAGGCCCGCCTCGAAGAAGAGGTAGAAGAGAACCAGATCGAGCGCCACGAACACACCCAGCATCAGCCCTTCAAGGACCAGAAAGGCAATCATGTATTCCTTGACGCGCACCTTCACATCCCAGCACGACAGGATCGTGATCGGCATCAGGAATGTGGTCAGCAACACGAACAGGATCGATATTCCGTCAACGCCGACCTTGTACTTCAGGCCCATGATCCAGTCATGTTCCTCGACGAACTGAAACCCAGTATCGGCCGGGTTGAATCCGGTCAGCAGGAATAGTGACACAATGAACGTGGACGACGTCGCCGTCAGCGCCACCCATTTTGCGCTGCGATCCGCTGCGGCATCGCCGCCCCGCAGGATCAGCGCCAGGATCGCTGCCGCAACCAGCGGCACGAAAGTGATGATGGAAAGCAGGTTTTCCATTATTCAGCCCCCCCTGACAGCATCATCCATGTCAGAAGAAGCGCGATCCCGATCACCATGGCAAAGGCATAATGGAACAGGTATCCCGACTGCGCCCGGCCAGCCAGCCGCGTCAGCATCGGAATGATCCCCATGGCAACCCCATTGATCGACCCGTCGATGATATTGCCATCACCGCGCCGCCACAGGAACGACCCGAGCCATTTGGCTGGGGTCACGAAAATCGCCTCATAGATCTCATCAAAGTACCATTTATTGAGCAGGAACGCATAGATCCCCGGCACCGTTTCGGCCAGACGGCGCGGCAAGGTGACATCGCGGATATAGAAAAGCCAGGCAAAGGCCAGCCCGATCACCATGGCCACGAAGGGTGAAACCTTGACCCAGACAGGCGAGTGATGCGCGTCATCCATGACCGTGTTGTCAGGTGCCATGAAAATGGCTCCCTGCGGCGCATGGCCAGCCTCGGCGGCGTGCCCGTCCGTTGCATCGGCCGCGGCGGTTTCAGTCGAAGCAGCCTCAGTGGTGGCGGCTTCCGTGCCATGCGATGCAGCGGCTTCGGCCGTTGCCTCACCATGGCCCGCAGCAGCCTCGCCCTCAGCGGCCTCATGATGGGCCATGCCAAAGAACGTTGTCACCTTGGCATGATCGCCAAAGAAGCTGCCATACCAGACCATGCCGGAAAACACCGCGCCCAATGCAAGAACGCCCAGCGGGATCAGCATGTTCAGCGGGCTTTCATGGGCATGGTCATGCGTATGGTGATCGCCCCGCGCCTTGCCGTAGAAGGTCATGAAGATCAGCCGCCAGCTATAGAAGCTGGTGAAACAAGCTGCCACGACCAGCGCCCAGAAGGCAAAGCCATTGCCGCTCGCAAAGGCGCTTTCGACGATGGCATCCTTCGACAGGAACCCGGCAAACCCGATATGGGTCAGCGGAATGCCCACCCCGGTGATGGCTAGCGTGCCAATCATCATCGCCCAGAAGGTCTTAGGGATCTTGTGGCGCAGCCCGCCATAATTACGCATGTCCTGTTCGTGGTGCATCGCGGTGATGACCGAGCCCGCGCCAAGGAACAGCATCGCCTTGAAGAAGGCATGGGTGAAGAGGTGGAACATCGCCGCGCCATAGACGCCCGCGCCCGCAGCCACGAACATGTAGCCAAGCTGAGAACAGGTCGAATAGGCGATGACGCGCTTGATGTCGTTCTGCACAAGGCCCACGGTCGCCGCAAAGAACGCGGTCGAGGCGCCGATATACATCACGAAGGTCTTGGCCTCCGGCGCATATTCGAACAAGGGCGACATGCGGCAGACAAGAAAGACGCCCGCCGTCACCATTGTGGCCGCGTGGATCAGCGCGGAAACCGGTGTCGGGCCTTCCATCGCGTCCGGCAACCATGTGTGCAAAAAGAGCTGCGCCGATTTGCCCATCGCGCCGATGAACAGAAGAAAGGCCAGGAGGTTCGCCGCGTTCCATTCGGTCCAAAGGAATGTCAGCTCGGTCTCGGCGAGCATCGGCCCTGCGGCGAACACATCATCCATGTTGATGCTGTCAACCAGATAGAAAAGACCAAAGATCCCCAAGGCAAAGCCGAAATCGCCAACCCGGTTGACCACAAAGGCCTTGATCGCGGCGGCATTGGCCGAGGCTTTCTTGTAATAAAACCCGATCAGGAGGTAGGAGGCAACGCCCACACCTTCCCAGCCGAAAAACATCTGCACAAGGTTGTCTGCCGTCACCAGCGCCAGCATCGAGAAGGTGAAGAACGAGAGATAGGCAAAGAAGCGCGGCTTATAGCTGACGCCCTCGCCGAAGTTCTCGTCATGGGCCATGTAGCCCCATGAATAAAGGTGCACCAGCGCCGAAACCGTCGTCACCACCACCAGCATGATCGCCGTCAGCCGGTCAAGCCGGATTGACCATTCTGTATCAAGGCTGCCCGACTGGATGAAATCAAGGATATGGATATGCTGCGTGACCCCGTCAAAGCCCAAAAACACCACCCAGCTGAGCAGGCAGGCCGCAAAAAGCACCCCGGTCGTGATCGCCTGCGCGGCCACTTCGCCAATAAGCCGCCAGCCGAAACCGGCAATGATCGCAGCCACCAGAGGGGCAAGAAGGATAAAGCTGACCATTTGCCCTTAGCCTTTCATCACGTTGACATCTTCGACGTCGATAGACCCGCGGTTGCGGAAGAAACAGACGAGGATCGCCAGACCAATCGCCGCCTCGGCCGCCGCCACTGTCAGAACGAACATCGTGAAGACCTGCCCCACGAGATCATGCATGAAACTGGAAAAGGCGACGAAGTTGATATTGACCGCCAGCAGCATAAGTTCGATCGACATCAGGATGACGATGACATTCTTCCGGTTGAGGAAGATCCCGAAGATGCCGATCACAAAGAGCGCGGCGGCAACGCCAAGGTAATGTGTCAGTCCGATCATTCTTGTCCCTCCGGGGCGCTGCCCGCTTCGTCTTTGTTCATATCGCCCCCGCAAAAGCGAAGGCCTCGTTTCCAAACCGATCCCTGCATGGCCGGGGATGACAGCACTTACAGCCCCTGCCCCGGCTTCACGTCCTTCAGTTCCATCGCCTTGGCCGGATCGCGCCACATCTGATGCATCACGTTCTGGCGCTTGACGTCCTTGCGGTGCCGCAGCGTCAGGACAATCGCCCCGATCATCGCGACCAGCAGGATCAGCCCGGCAAGCTGGAACAGCAGGATGTATTTGTCATAAAGCAGCAGCCCGAGTGCGGCGGTGTTCGACACATCTTCGGGCGTCACGGCACCGCGCATTCCATCCGCCCCTTCGGCCATTTCCCAGGCGCCAAAGACGATGCCAAGCTGCATCAGGATGACCACGCCGATCAGCAGGCCAAGCGGCATATAGCGCGCCATTTCGCCCTTCAACTCAGCGAAATCCACATCCAGCATCATCACGACGAAAAGGAACAGCACGGCGACCGCGCCGACATAGACGATGATCAGAAGCATCGCCACGAATTCTGCCCCCAAGAGCACGAAAAGCCCGGCTGAGGACAGGAACGCGAGGATCAGCCACAAAACCGAATGCACCGGGTTGCGCGACACCGTGACCATCAGGCCCGCCGTCACCGCCGATATGGCGAAAAGGTAAAAGGCGAAAACTGCGACTGTCATGCGTCATCCCCCGTTTCGTCAAAGACGCTTTGGGCAATCTCCAGCGCCTTGGTCATGGCTGGCAGCCCGCCAAACATGCTCATCTGGTAAATCACTTCGGCAATCTCACGCTTGGTGGCACCGGCCTCCAGGGCGTGGCGAATTGTCAGCTTCAGCTGTGGTTCGCCCGCCGCGCCCATGATGACAAGCCCGCCCAGAACCACCAGCAGCCGCGTGCGGGCATCGAGGCCTTCGCGGTTGAAGGTCTTGCCAAACCACATTTCCAGCATGTCCTTCGACATGGTCGGAAACATCTTGTCGAGGCCTTTGGGCGCAAAATTCTCCAAGGCCGGATTGAAAGCCTTGGCCATGTCCTGGCCCTGTTGCATCATCTGGGCAAACAATTTCTGGAATTCCTCGGTCATCTGTAGGGTGCATCCAGTTCCAGGTTACGGGCAATTTCAGCTTCCCAGCGGTCGCCATTGGCAAGCAGCCGGGCCTTGTCATAAAAAAGCTCTTCGCGGGTTTCGGTGGCGAATTCGAAGTTTGGTCCTTCGACGATGGCATCTACAGGGCAAGCCTCCTGGCAGAAGCCGCAATAGATGCATTTGGTCATGTCGATGTCGTAGCGGGTCGTGCGGCGGCTGCCATCCTCGCGGGGTTCCGCGTCGATGGTGATGGCCTGTGCCGGGCAGATCGCCTCGCAGAGCTTGCAGGCGATACAGCGTTCCTCGCCATTGGGATAGCGGCGCAGCGCGTGTTCGCCGCGAAAGCGTGGGGAAAGCGGGCCCTTTTCATGCGGATAGTTCAGCGTGGCCTTGGGGGCAAAGAAGTATTTCAGCCCAAGGCCGAGACCCTTGATGAAATCCATCATCAGGAAATACTTGGCCGCGCGGTTATAATCGGTCGTACGTGCCGGTCCCATGATCAGCCCCCCATCGCCCAGCGCGCCCAAAAGCCGCCGAACAGTTCAAATTTTGCCAGGAACGACACGATGACCACCCAAGCCAGCGACAAAGGCAGGAACACTTTCCAGCCGATCCGCATGAGCTGGTCATAGCGGTAGCGCGGCACGATCGCCTTCACCATGGCGAACATGAAGAAGAAGAAGGCCATCTTGCCCACCATCCAGAGCACGCCGTCCGGCAGCCCCGGAATGGGTGAAAGCCAGCCGCCGAAGAACAGAAGCGAGATGAGCGCGCACATCAGGAAGATGGCGATATACTCACCGGCCATGAACAGAAGGAAAGGAGTCGAAGAATATTCGACCTGGTAGCCGGCGACGAGTTCGGATTCAGCCTCAGGCAGGTCGAAGGGCGGGCGGTTGGTTTCCGCGAGCGCCGAGACGAAGAACAGGACCACCATCGGCAGATGCGGCAGCCAGTACCAGTTGAAGAGCCCGTAATCACCTTTTTGGGCGGCCACGATATCGCCGAAATTCATGCTGCCGGTGGAAATGATGACACCGACGATGATCAGACCCAGCGACACCTCATAGGAAATCATCTGGGCGGCGGAGCGGAGCGAGCCGAGGAACGGGTATTTGGAGTTCGACGCCCACCCCCCCATGATCACGCCATAAACCTCAAGCGAGGAAATCGCGAAAACATAAAGAATGGCGACGTTGATATCCGACAGCACCCAACCGTCGTTGAACGGGATCACCGCCCAGGCGATCATGGCCAGCACGAAAGACAGAACCGGTGCGAGGAAAAAGACGAACTTGTCAGCCCCGGCAGGCACGACGATTTCCTTGACCACATATTTCAGCGCATCCGCCACCGATTGCAGCAAGCCAAAGGCACCCACAACGTTGGGCCCCCGGCGCATCTGCACGGCGGCCCAGATTTTCCGGTCACCGTAAACAAGGAACAGGAGCGAGATCATCACAAACGCGATCACACCAAGGCACTGCACGAAAATCAGCAGGAAAGTGCCAAGCGGGGTGGAAAGAAATTCAGCCATTTTTACCCATGTCCCTCAGACCGTCGGTATCCCTCGTTCGGCGCAATCGGCCACCGTCACTTCCGCGTCGATGGTCCGTAGCCCCCGGGGTAGT
>JAOUMG010000651.1 GCA_029881635.1 Paracoccaceae bacterium
GGCCAGCGGCAGTGGCGATCCCGCAATGCTGGCGCTGGTCGCGACGATTGGCAACACGCTGGGGGCAGTCACCAATTGGGGCCTTGGGAGGTTCTTTGAGCGTTTCAAGGGCAGTCGGTGGTACCCCATTTCGGCTACAGCGCACGCCAGGGCGCAGAGTTGGTTTGCACGTTTCGGCGTCTGGTCGCTGCTCTTTTCCTGGTTTCCGGTGATCGGCGATCCGCTTACCGTGGTTGCGGGCATGATGCGGATCGGGTTCTGGCGGTTTGTGATCCTCGTGGCCACCGGAAAGGTGCTGCGCTACGGCTTTGTGGTTTTGGTCTGGCAGCACTGGCCGAGTGGATTGCCCGCTTAGATGCTAACGAAAATGAGGTCGAGACGGCGAATGTCAGGTGAGGCAAAGCGGGGTTCCCGCCGCAGTACAGGCCATTGGGATGACTAAGCAACTAAGTGTGTGGTTTCCACTGCCCGTAACGCCGGTGTTACACTTCAGCGTCGGGCAAGGGACGCGCAGCGCATAAAAATAGTTTGCGTTGAGCAAACCTGCAATTGCAGTTCCTCTTCCGGGTCGCGCTGAGTGCCGTGAATGGTGGAGCAGATCGGGATCGAACCGACGACCTCGTCATTGCGAACGACGCGCTCTCCCAACTGAGCTACTGCCCCTAACCGGAGCGGTTTTTCGCGCAGCTGCAGGATATTGTCAAGCCAAGGCGGTTAGGCGTGACCGGGGCAAAATGACAGCAATCCGGATTAATCGGGGAAGGTGTTTCAGGTTTCGGTTGCCCGCAATCTACGATCTGTCAAACTGAACAATCAACGGCTTGTGTTATGCGCGGTGTGAGCTTGGGATTGTTTTCCTGACCCAGCGCCGCGAGAGTGCCCGGTAATGACTGCCCATTTTGGGTGCTATGTTGAAGTGCTGCCGAAAGGAGAGTGGCGTATGGTCGACCTGCCGGAGGGATGGCGCAGAGCGGGCCGGATTGAGGCATGGCGTTTGGGCCGGAATATGCGGCGCAATATAGGGTCCGGGCACGTTCTGGCGGACATCGATTTTAAGATCGTGGCACTGCACCAGGACGGTGATGATTTTCTGGTTGCAGCCGATGAGGCGCCAGCGCCTTATTATGTTTTACACGTTTCGCGCCGCAAAGAGGCTGCAGGTGATGCGCCAGCGGCCTATCCCCTGATGGATCTGTCCGAGTTGTCAGGCGAAGAGAACGGCGAGGATTATCTCGAGGATACACAGATATTCCTCCTTGACCAAAAAGACGCCACAGAGCCTGTTGCACTGGAACTTTGGGTAAACCCGGTGGCGCCGGTGCGCTGCGAAAAGATTGTCATCTTTTCAGGAGGGGCTTTTAACGTCGTGCCCTTGATCGGCGAGGAAATCCGGCTGGCGAACGGGTCAAGCTTGACGATGGTCAAGTCCGTTCTTGCGACGAAAGGCTATGTGATGGCCGATGGTCCGCTGGCGCTTGCCTTGGAAGGGGATAGTGGACCGGAAGAGACGGGTCAGGCAATTTCCTTCTGGGTCGGTAATGAAGAAGGCGAACGGACCATTTGGTCAGTTCTTGAGACGCCGGGAGAGGAGTTTTCCATGCAGCGTGTGGATGGCGATCTGCCTTCCGTTTTGTTCTTTTCGAGCTTTGAGGAAGTCGAAAACGCGCTGCGCAACAGAGGCTGCGAATTTGTCGACGGCCGCGTCGGTCTGACCGGGTAAGCGCTCCGGTAGTCAGGTTTTCAGGGCTTTGCTTTTGCCTTTCCCCTTCTTCTTCTTGGCGCGCTTTTGTGGTGAAGGTTGGGCTGGCTCCGTTTGAAAGCGGCTTGCAAGGTCATGAGGTGCGATGGTGCCTAGTTCAGCCATCCACGCCGACACTTCTTCTAATGCCGAGTGCAGTGCTGCAATTCGTGCATCAGGGCTCCGGGTTTCCTCGGCCAGCAGGCGGTCAAGTAACGGGACCACTGCGCGTCTGTGACGCGCCGCAATAATTGCGCGGATCAGTGCCCATGCCTCCGAGGGGGCGGTAAAGTATTCTTTGCGGTCACCGGGCGCACGCGCCACGGAAATCAGCCCCCATTCGCGCAACTCTTTCAGGGCGGTAGAGACATTTGACCGCGAAAGCCC
>JAOUMG010000652.1 GCA_029881635.1 Paracoccaceae bacterium
GGGGCAGAGGAATTGGCCTTTCGTGGATATATCCAGCAGCAGCTGGCTGCCCGGTTCAAAACGCGCTGGATCTGGATGGGCCTGCCTGCGGCGGTTTTCGCCTATGGCCATTATCTACCCGGCGAGTTTGGTGCCAATGCCGGGATCATTGCGCTTTGGGCCGGGGTTTTCGCACTGCTGGCGGCAGATCTGACGGCTCGGACCGGTAACCTCGGGGCGGCGCTTGGATTTCATCTGGCCAATAATGTCATGGCATTGCTGGTTGTCGGGCTTTCAGGCAATCTCGATGGGCTGACCCTCTGGAGCCTTTCGGCTGACATGACCGATCCGTCGGTTGTGCGGCCCATGCTGGCGGTTGACTTCATGTTGATGCTCACCTCCTGGCTTTTGGCGCGGCTGGTGCTGCGGGTTTGATTGCAATTCACCGCAACGGGCATTATCTCATGGCGCTGACGCGTGCCCTCATCAAAAAACAGGCAAAGTGACGATGAACTGGATTACCAACTACGTCAGGCCCACAATCAATTCGCTGTTTTCACGGCGCGAGGTGCCAGAGAATCTCTGGACCAAATGTACCGAATGCGGAACGATGCTGTTTCACCGCGAATTGTCTGAAAACCTGAACGTCTGCACCAATTGCGATCATCACATGCCGATCAGCGCGCGTGAACGGCTGACGGCATTGTTCGACGGCGGCGTGTTTTCTGAAATCAAGGTCCCCGAACCCATTTCCGACCCGCTGCATTTCCGCGATCAGAAAAAATACCCGGACCGGCACAAGGCGGCACAAAAGGCCACCGGCGAAAAAGACGCCATGCTGGTGGCCACCGGTGAAGTCGGCCGGACACCTCTGGTTGCCGTCGCACAGGACTTTGCCTTCATGGGCGGCTCAATGAGCATGTATGTCGGCAACGCCATCATTGCCGGGGCTGAGATGGCGGTGAAACGCAAATTGCCGATGGTGCTTTTTTCTGCGGCTGGCGGGGCGCGGATGCAGGAAGGTATCCTTGGCCTGATGCAGATGCCCCGCAGCACGATTGCCGTCGAAATGCTGAAAGAGGCTGGCCTGCCCTATATTGTCGTGTTGACCCATCCGACGACCGGCGGGGTGACGGCGTCATATGCGATGCTGGGCGACGTGCAATTGGCCGAACCGAATGCGCTGATCGGGTTTGCCGGCGCGCGCGTGATCGAACAGACCATCCGCGAACAGTTGCCCGAGGGCTTCCAGCGGTCTGAATACCTGCTGGACCACGGCATGCTGGACCGGGTCACCCACCGCAAGAAGCTTCGCGATGAGCTGGCATCGATCATCCGCATGCTGACCCATCAGCCGCCCCCGGTCAAAGGTGACCTGCCCAAACCCGATATCCCGGCCGAACCGGTGGTGGAAAAGGCGAAGTAACCCTTTCAGTCTGCCAATGCGGAAGCCGGGTCTGGCCTGTTAGACCGCACCCATCGGGTCAGACGGCCCACGCTTGCCAACCCCACCCCGGCGCCATGAGGTTCCCATGTCTGACGGTTCTGATCTGATCCTTGCCCGGATGATGGCGCTTCATCCAAAGATCATCGACCTGACGCTGGACCGGGTTTGGCGGTTGCTGGCCGCACTTGGTCACCCCGAACGCGAATTGCCGCCCGTCATCCACCTTGCCGGCACCAATGGCAAAGGGTCTACCCAAGCCATGATCCGCGCGGGTTTGGAGGCGGCAGGCGAAACGGTTCACGCCTATACCTCACCACATCTGGCGCGGTTCCATGAACGCATCCGACTGGCAGGCAACCTGATTTCCGAATCCTACCTGTCCGAGGTGCTGGAAGAATGCGAAACGGCCAATGGCGGCATACCCATCACCTATTTTGAGATTACGACCTGTGCCGCGCTCTTGGCCTTTGCGCGCACAAAAGCGGACTTTACCCTGCTCGAGGTTGGTCTTGGCGGGCGGCTTGACGCAACCAACGTGGTGGAAAAACCCAGGCTGACGATCATCACGCCTGTATCGCTCGACCATCAGCAATATCTTGGTGATACCTTGGGCGAAATTGCTGGCGAAAAGGCTGGTATCCTGAAACGTGGCGTTCCTTGCATCGTCGGGCCGCAGGAAGAGGCCGGGCTTGACGTG
>JAOUMG010000653.1 GCA_029881635.1 Paracoccaceae bacterium
AGTGTAGAACTTGAGCCCATTGCGATCCGCCGGGATATGGCTGCCGGTGACCATAACGCAAGGCGCCTTGCGCGCCAAAGCCGCCAGGGCAAGCGCTGGGGTTGGCAGTTCGCCGCAATCCACTGTGTCAATGCCCAAGGAATGCGCACCGCTGATGACGGCATCGGAAATCCTGACCGAAGAATTGCGCAAATCGCGCCCCACAAGCAGCGTTTGGCAGTCTGGCAATCCCTTCAGGAAGGCACGAACGTAAGACGCGCATAGCTCATCCGTCAATTCATTGGCCAAACCGCGCAAGCCGCTGGTTCCAAATTTCGGCGCCATATCTCAATACACTTTCAAAAGCTTGCCACGCTCCAGGCCAAGCGCGACATTCCCGATCCGCTATACACGAAAGAAACAACTCACGTCGAATGTTTTGCCGTGGAAAGAACTGGCTGAATTCGATTTTCTGCCGAGACCATCGCCAAAACCGAAAACGGGACTTACTTGCCGAATGGCTAATGAGAGTTCACATGGTGAGAGCGCGCAGGGCAACCGAACGACTGTTCGGCGGAGTTTCCGGAGCCCGGAATGGCGCCTCACTTTTCCGCTGACAGCATCCATGAAAGTGTTTCTTTCAGAGCGAAGGGGGGCCAATCGCCCATAACGTCGCGCAATCTGCTGGGGTCACCGATCAGGGTCCGGACCTCATGTTGCGCCCCAAACCACCCTCAAGCCGGGGAGTCGGCGGCGCCGAAAGCGCTGTTCAGAAGTTCCGAATGTACTATAAAAGTGAAGTCCGTATCAAATACTTGCATGTGGCCTACCGCATACGCGTAAAAAGCAAGATCGACGTATTTATGCAGTCCGACAGCAGATATTGATTGGCAAAACTTGATAGAGCAAGGGACACGGTAATGCGGATTGGAATTGACGGAACCACCTGGCGCAATCCGCGAGGGTTCGGACGCTTTACGCGCGAGTTGATCAAGGCGTTGGCAGAGCGTGACACTGGCTACAAGTATACAATGATATGCGATGCGGAGCCGGAGCATCCAGTGCCTGCAGGTGTTGATGTAATCGTCGCTGATCCTGCGAAAGGTACAAGCGTGGCCGGCCGACGCCAAATGCACCGCGCTTCGGTTGGCCTGAAATGCGATGTGTTTTTCTACCCTACCGTGTTTTCCTACTACCCGCTGTTCAACCGTGTTCCAAAAGTTGTGGTTATTCACGACACGATCCCCGAACGCTTTCCCGATCTGATTTTTCAGACCCGTTTGAATCGTATGCTTTGGAACGCCAAAATGGCCTTGGCAAAGTTTCAGGCCACCCGGTTCATTACCTGTTCACAGTCGTCGGTAGATGATTTGCACGAGATTTTGGGCATTGATCCTCGAAAGATTGATGTTTCGACTATGGCGGCTGCACCGGTATTTCGGAAGATCGACGATGCGAAAGCCATTTCCGATATTCGCGCTGAGTACAGTGTACCTGACGGTGCGCGTATTTTGGTTTATCTGGGTGGGTTCAACCGGCACAAGAACGTATTGCGACTTATTCAGGCCATGCCGATGATCCTGAAGGAGCATCCTGACGCGTTTTTGGCTATCGTCGGACGTACGACGGGCGATCGGTTTTGGGACAACGTCGAAGATTTGGAGGCTTCTGCGCGCGATGATGTCGTTGCTTCAAAGCGTATCATCTTTACCGGAGAAATCTCGGACGATCAGTTGGCCCATCTACTCAATGCCGCCCATGCTTTGGTCCATCCATCCCTATATGAGGGATTTGGGTTCCCACCTGTTGAGGCTATGGCCTGCGGAACGCCTGTTCTGGGTTCGAATGCGAGTTCGGTCCCGGAAGTTGTCGGCAAAGGCGGTCTGCTGTTCGATCCCATGAGTTCTGAGTCGATTGCAAAAGTCACAAATCAGTTGCTGTCTGACGACGCGCTGCATGCGGAACTCGCGGCAAATGCCATTCCTCAGAGTCGAAAATTCACCTGGGAAAGGGCCGCCGAGACGACCGAGGTTAGTTTTGAAAATGCGCGCCGAGATAGACGTTGAACAATACCTGTTTCAAAGGGTCATTGGCACCGCTTGATCCACAAAACGTGGCCGTGGTTGACATTGCGA
>JAOUMG010000063.1 GCA_029881635.1 Paracoccaceae bacterium
AGCTCCATAGCGCAGACCGGTGTCAGGCCGCGTTTCTTGAAACGAGAGACGATCTGGCCCAGTGCATGGCGTGGATCGCCGTCATAGGGTTTGCCGTTTTCGCGGTACATCCAGATCGGCAAGAGTGCTGAGGGCGATTCCAACCATGGCATAGGCATGAAACCGCGTTCGGTCGGTTTGAGAACGCCGTCAGCATCGCCGCTGTCAAACACCAGAGGGCTGTCTTCGATATCTTCGCCCCAGATGTCGAGGCTCATCACCGAGAGGGGAAAGCGTGTGCCTTCCGTGGTCATCTTGTCGGCGAAGCGCGCAGGAAGACGTTTGCCCCGCGCCTGTCCGTTCAAATCGGCCGCAGCGACACGGATTGTATGTACATGCGGGTTTTTTCTTAGCCAGTTCTGCATCTTCACACCTGAAAGCCAGGGCACAGGAGGAGCCTGCCAATTGAACCCTTTGGGTCAGTCAGGGAGGATCGCCGCGGCCTATGGCGGTTTGTTTTGTGATCAAATCAGCTTTGATTGCACCGTAGGGCGGCGAATTGCGCCAAAAAAGGCTCTGGAGCAGACAAAATAATTTGATCAAATAATGGATACTACTGGAACATGCCCTGAGGCAAGCAAAATCTAATCATGGTCTAGCACCGGCTAAAGCGAAGCCAGGATCACCCCAGTCAGATTCTCTGGTTTCAGCGGGTGGGGGACACCGCACTACCGCAATATCTGCGGCCGATAACGCACGCGGGATTGGACATTACTGGGCAAATGGCGATTGAGGCGCCGGTTGACGAAGCCGAAAAGACCGATGATCACCAAAGTCAGCAGGATGAAATAGGCGGCGATGATCGGATAGGCCACGAAGGGGTTGAAGGTTTTGGCGGAAAAATAGGTGGCATAGTAAAGCGCGTCGCCTTTCTGCTGGAATGCGGGAAAACCCGAAAAATAGACCAGTGTGGTCGCATGAAACAGAAAGATCGCCTCATTGGTGTAGGACGGCCAGGCAAGCCGCATCATCGTTGGCCAGATCACCCGCCGGAACCGCGACCAGCCTGACATGCCATAAGCGTCGGCAGCCTCGATATCGCCCTTTGGCACGGATCGCAGAGCGCCGTAGAAGATTTCGGCGGAATAGGCGGCAGTGTTCAGAAACAGCACGACAAGTGCGCCCCCCCATGCCTTGGACAGCCAGGAGGTATCCATGGTGATCGTCATGAAGCCCAAGGGGATATCGATGCCCGCGCGGGGCAACAGCACAAACGTCTCATAGGCCAGGAAGAACTGAATGAAGAGAGGTGAGCCGCGAAAGACAAAGATGAACCATTCGGCAGGTTTGCGCAGCAACGGGTTGTCGCTTGCCTTGGCAACGGCAATGGCGTTGGCCAGGAAAAAACCGAAGGCGAGCGCCAGCGCCCCGAAGTAGACATTCCAGATCAGTCCCGATCCGATCAGCGTGAAATGCTGGCAGAGTGTCAGATCCGCCCTTGGCAGCAGCCTTTCGCCAATTCCGATCGACCGGAGGCCATAATCGGCGATGGTTTGAAGACAGCTCATCGTCCTGCCCTGCGTTGCTGTTCGCCGGCGAAGGTTGCCTGCCCCTGGCTGAGCCGGGCAGAAATGCGTGCCAGGACGCCTTCTGAGAGCTTGGTCACGATCAGGTAAAAAACCAGCAGGCCGAGGAAGTACCACAGCCGCCAGTCGGGATGCGGGTATTCATAGGCGGATGTTTTCAGGCCGCCGAGTTCGCGCGCCCAATAGACAATGTCGCGTACACCCAGCAGGAACAGCAGCGGGGTGGCCTTGATCAGGATCATCCACAGATTGGACAGACCGGGCAGGGCATAAACCCACATTTGCGGCACAAGGATGCGGCGAAAGCTTTGCCTTGGGGTCATGCCATAGGCTTCGGCCGTTTCAATCTGGGCACGGGGGACGGCCTGCATCGCGCCGTAGATGACATTGGCGGCAAAGGCGCCGAAGACGACGGCAAAGGCCAGCGCGGCCAGCATGAAGCCATAGCTTTCATGGACCCATTGCGGGCTGGAGGACAAGGGCAGTTTGGCCTCGGTACAAACGACAAAATCATTCCCTTGCCACACCGGTTGTCCCCAGTCCGGGCATTTGAACCGGTGCCGGAGCCATTCAAACCCCTGATCCAGCGCAATCGGAACGAACAGAAAGAAAATGACATCGGGTACGCCGCGCACCATCGACGTATAGATCTTGCCAAACCAACGAAACGGCAGGAAAGACGATCGGGCGGCCACGGCACCAAGAAATCCGAAGGCCAGGGCCGAGGGCGCCGCAATGGCCAGCAGCAATACCACTGTGCCCACAGCGCCATAGAGCAGCAGATGCTTGCCTGTGGTCAGGTAGCACAGCAGCCAGCTAAGGCCTTCGATTGCATTTGGGTCGGCGCAGTACGCGAACATAGCGAAGACGGCGGTCTTTCAGAAAGACCGCCGTTTCAAGCCAAATGTATCAGTAAATGACGGCTTCTTCGCCGAACCATTTCTTGATCATGGTGTTGAGCGTACCGTCGGCCTTCATCGCGGAAATGGCCGCGTCGAACTTGCCCTTCAGCTCGGTATCGCTTTCGCGCAGACCCATGCCAACACCGCCGCCAAGCTGGATGTCTTCGCCCGCAAAGACCAGCGAGCCGCCGGATTCTGCAACGATGGGGGCAAGGTAGTCCTTGTCGGCAAAGACGGCGTCAGCCTCGCCGTTGCGCACTGCGGCAATGGTTTCATCCGGCGTCGGGTATTCGATCAGCGTGGCGCCCGATTCCGCGATATAGCCTGCCTGAATCGTCGCCGTCTGTGCGGAAACCACCCCCCCCTTGAGGTCAACGTCTGCCGACAGGGCCACATAGGCGGATGCCGCGGGCGGAATGTAGTCTTGGGTGAAATCGATGACCTCATCACGCTCGGCGGTGATGCTCATCCCGGCGATGATGGTGTCATAGTTGCCCGAAACCAGGTTCGGAATGATGCCGTCCCATTCTGTTGTGACCCATTCGCAGGTCAGTTCGGCGCGTTTGCACAGCTCGTCACCCAGTTCACGCTCAAACCCGTCAACCTCACCCTTGTCGTTGATGAAGTTATATGGAGGGTAGGCGCCTTCGGTGCCCATGCGGACCGTCTGGGCCATCGCGAGACCCGCTGTCAGGGCCAGCGCTGCCGTGGCAATCATCAGTTTTTTCATTGGTATACTCCCGGTTATTTTTTTGTTGAGCTGCTTTGTTTGGTCAGGCCGCAACAGTCGCGCTCAGAAACTGTTGTAGGCGTTCGGTTTTCGGCTGGCCGAAAAGTTGATCTGGTGGGCCTTCCTCTTCGATCTTGCCGAGGTGAAGGAATATGACATGATCTGAAACGTCAGCCGCCAGCCGCATATCGTGTGTCACCAATAGCATTGTACGCCCCTCATCAGCCAGCGCCTTGATGACGCGCACGACTTCCTGTTCCAGTTCAGGGTCGAGTGCCGATGTCGGTTCGTCGAACAAAAGGGCGGTGGGTTCCATGCAAAGCGCGCGGGCGATTGCGGCGCGCTGTTGCTGACCACCTGAAAGCTGGGCCGGGAAAACATCGCATTTCTCGCCGATACCCACCTTGTCGAGATAGTTTCTGGCGGCGGCTTCGACTTCGTCCCGGTCGCGGTGCAGCACTGTCAGCGGCGCCTCCATGACGTTTTGCAGAATCGTCATATGAGACCAGAGATTGAATTGCTGGAAAACCATCGACAGGTTGGTGCGGATGCGGATGACCTGTGCTTTGTCGGCAGGGTGGCGATGGTCGCCATGACCCTTCCATTGGACCGCTTCGCCCTTGAAAATCACGTCGCCCTGCTGGCTGTTCTCCAACAGGTTGCAGCAGCGCAGCAAGGTCGATTTTCCGGACCCCGAAGACCCGATGAGAGATATGACCTGCCCGCGCGGGGCAGTTAGCGAAACGCCCTTGATAACCTCCAACTCGCCATAGGCCTTGTGCAGGTCGCGTATCTCGATGACCGGTGTTTCTTTGTCTGGCACTTTTTTGGTATCCCCCGGCTGCAGAGTAAGGCGGATAATTTCCGCGTTTTCAATGCGCTTTTTGTCAGTTGGTTGCGAATTCTTCCAGCACTCTGGTCAGTCCGACGGTGATTTTGCCGGGATCGCCGGTGGCGTCGGGATGGCAAGATAGGCGTCAGCCTCGATCAGGGCCAAGCCATGCAGGCCCAGAACGCCTCTGTCACCGGCAGACAATGCCGCGATTGCCGATGAAACTGCACGGGCGATTGCCACATGATCATTAGCGACCGAGGTGATCAGAGGCAGGCCGGGAGTTGGCGCTGTCTGCCCGAGGCTGCGCAACCTCGTTGCGGTTCGTGGCTCAAATGAACGGATCAGCCGCCAAGTTACCGCGTCGATGCCCGCTATGTCGGCGCGGCCATCTGCAACGGCCCTGGCGCTTTCAAGATGGGCCCCGGTGACGATTACATCGGTAAAGCGGCCCCCGGCGGCGGAGGCGTGATTTTGGGGTGCAGCCCAGCCGGATTGGCTGTCAAAGCCGTTGATGGCCAGCCTTCGCCCGATAAAATCGTTCAGGTTTCCAGGTGCATCTACATGCGCGACAAGTTCGGAATAATAATAGCCCGCAAGTATATCCGGCAGCCCGTAATCGGGGGTGCCAACCAGTTTTACCCGACCATGAAGCAAGGTACGGTAGGGCATGCCGCAGGTCTGGGCCAGCAAAAGACCGGGGTTTTGCCAGGTGGCCAACAGATCCGGATCACGGGAAAGGTGGGCAGGGGCGCAAATGTTTTCGGCGGCCAATGCGTCGCGGATTAGGGCCCAATAGCGGTCTGTCTCGGCACGAACCTGCGGCCAGTCATACATGGGCAGGCAGGCAATCATCCCTCGTTCTGGACGCTTTGCCGGGCGATTGCGCTTTCTTGATCGGTAACACCCAAGAGATCGGCGACAAGCCGGATCAGCGTGTCTTCATGAGCGTCTCGGGCGCCGTCGGCCAGCGCCACCGACCAGATCGCCCGCATCAGGCTTTTGCGATCCTCATGGGGAACGGCGTCTTTCAAAGCACGGGTGAATCGAACCGTATCGGGCGCCTCGGTTTCCAGTACCTCGGCTTCGGCGCGCAAGGCTGCGGCCGCGTCGGGTGCAAGGTCGTATCGGGTCACCAGAATCCGGTCGATGCGCTCAACCTCGGCGGTGGAATAATCGTGATCGGCACGCGCAAGGCGGACAAGCAGCGCCGCCAGTGCCAGACGCGCCTCGGGCTGGGCCAGAGGTTTGGGGGCGGGACCCATCAGGGTTGAAAGGAGTTTGTCAAACATGGCAGTCGATATAAGCGGAATATCGGGCACTGCAAAGTGTTTGCGCACCGACGCATAGGTTTTCGCATCGAGCGGCTGTAACGACAATCAAGGCAACAGAGAGCGGATCATGCCGGTCAGGCTGTCGCGGCGCCTTTCGGGGCAATCCGTTCGGAAGAAAAATACACGCTGACAACAAGCGGGGCGAGCATGACGACCGTTCCGACCAGCCACCAGGCGAACAACCCGAGCCAGAGTGAAGCACCCAGCCCCAGGACTGTTATCAGACCGGCCGAGATACCCGCCAGCGTGCCTAAGATGAGTGCGCCGAAAAACATGGCCGACCCCTTTGATCAACGTTCTTCTGGCATTCAGTCTCGGTAAGAAATGTGGCGCAAATAGGGTACCTGCAAGATTGTTATGGGACTATTTGGCATCCTCGGATGAAATCGTCCTTCTTCCGGTTGCCCTTGTTGCGGGACACATAGTAGCCTTGCGGACAGCAGGGACCGCCGGGGATGACGCCGCATGATCAGAAAAGTTTTCTTTCTGGTCGATGGCCGAAAAATCGAAGCACAATCGATCTATCTTGCCACGAGCCTCGCCCGGTTTTTACCCGACGGCTGGACTGCGACGGCAATTGTCCGGTCGGACTATCGGGGGCAGGTCGACCCGCTGACGCTCGAAATTCTGAAGACTTGCAACATCAGCATCACCGAGCTTGCCTGCCAGCCCGACGGGCATTTGCCCTGGTCGCAGCCCTATCCGATTGGAAACAAGATTCTTGCCGCAGCCCAAATGCCCGCCTCCGGCAGCTTCCTGTTTCTGGATACCGATATGGTCGCGCTGCAACCCCTGGATTTTTCGGCCATGGTGGATCCGAAAAAGATCTATGCCAATGTTTCGGATTATGTCTGCAAGATCGACGCGCCGGTACCTGAGCATGTTGAATACTGGCGCCGGTATTATGCCTATCTGGGCGCGGAACTGCCCGAAGAGCGGGTCCGGCTGAGGGCAGCGCGCAAGCGGATCTATGTGCCCTATTACAACGCCGGGTTCGTGCTGTTTCACAACCTGCCTGCGGCAAAGGGCGGACATTTCGGCAAGGCGTGGCTGGAAGCTGCCACCCGGTTTGAGGCGGGTTGCGATACGCCGTTTCCAAGGGAAAACATCGATCAGATCACCTTGCCGATCACCGCAAGGAAATGCCGCGACGGGGTTGTGAATATCGACGACAGTTTCAACTATAATATCATGCGCAGAAATCAGGCTCTGGGCGGCGAAAACATCGTGCATTACCACGATGTGGGCCACCTTTACCGCTATTCCCGTCTGGAAGAGGTCATCGCCAACACGGTGGAAATCGTCGGCCGGGAGATGTTCGTGAAATTCGCGCGGGCGTTTCCGAGGGAAATCCGTATCCGCAAGATCAAGCGGTTTATCAAATAGTGGCGGCGGGTGGAGTCGGGGATATGCGCGATCAGGATGTTATCAAGTCATTGAAGATAAATGGTTTAGCCTTTTCTCCTAAGGTGATACTAACCTTTTCACCGAGGAAGCGGCTTGCCGTGCATTCTGGCGATGACTGGAATTCGTGAAGAGTCAGCCTCGGGGCAGGCATTGGTAAACTAGCGGTGAGTGTCGAAGATTGAGTGCGCCTAAGTACTCCTGCTATGCGCGTTTGACCTGGAATCGGGTTTCAATGAATTTGTGGCTTAGAGCTGAAAGAAGTACTGAGGCTGCGACCGTCATCAAAAATGCGGTTCCCGCCGAATAATTTTCTCGTAACGCAACAGTAATGGGATAGTGCCACAGGTAAATACCATAGCTAAGTACCCCAAGGCGCCTTACGACAGGCAACCGCAGCGGTTTAGCTACTGCGCCGACACCTACCAAAATAGAGATAATCACGGCTGCAGTTGCGATTTCTACGAGCGATATCCACAACATCAATGTTAGTTCGGTGACAAATTCTGCCCCACTGAATGCGATGAGGAGGATTGAGATGGCGATGAGGAATAGCTGATCTGGCTTTGCAATTTTTTTGAGTGGATTTATTGCAATAATTGCGCCGAGAAACAGCCCGGAAGAATGTGTAAATGGGCTGTAGAACCCGAATGCCCAATCAACTTGTGAACCGACATAAATGCGATACCCCGTCACCGTAAGAAAGAAGACTGCGGCGACCATGGCTGCAGTTTTGCGGTTTGGGACAAAAAAGGCGAGCGCAGCAATCAGCAGGTAGAACTGCATCTCGGTTCCGAGCGTCCAAGCATGCACAAGAAGAACCGGATGTCCGTGAGAGGCTGTTGTAATGTTGGCGTAAAAAAGCGACCCAGGCAAAATTTCCGGCAGGATCGGCAGTCCCCGCCATAAAATCATTGGGATGAATGCAAAACAGACCGTTATAAGTAGAGGCCACAGCCTGCGAAGCCTGCGAAGCGTAAACCTGACAAAAGACGCCGGGCTGGATCGCGAGACGCTTGCAAATGCAAGTGAGGTTGTAAGGTAGCCGCTGAGTACAAAGAACACGTCCACGCCTAGGAAGCCACCAAGGGCACCGGGTATTTGGCAGTGAAACGCGACTACAGCAAGTGCCGCTATGGCGCGTAGTCCGTCAAGTTCAGGAATGTAGATAAGTGATGGATTTTTAGGAGCTTGGGTGTCGGCGCTCACACCAACCGCTCCACCTCTTTCGCCGCGCGCACGAAATCGGCAAAGAGCGGATGGGGTGCGAAGGGTTTGGATTTCAGTTCGGGGTGGAACTGGACGCCGATGAACCAGGGGTGGTCTTTCCATTCGACGATCTCGGGCAGTTTGCAGTCAGGGCTCATGCCGGAAAAGATC
>JAOUMG010000064.1 GCA_029881635.1 Paracoccaceae bacterium
CTTCGATGCACGTCAACCGAAGGGTTTTGCCGCCCTCATTGACCGGATGGAAGCCGAAGAAGGGCAGTTGAACGCCGCCGTTTTTGTCGGCTCGATGCCAGAACAATCTGCGATCGATGCGGACCCGGCATTGATCGACGGCGTTGTTACCGACAGCTACACCGGTCCCGCAAAATTCTTGCAGATGCTGGCCCCTCTGATGGACGCGCGTGGCGGCGGCACGGTTGTCGGCGTCGGATCGGTCGCGGGCGACCGAGGTCGGATCGGCAACTATGTGTACGGATCTGCCAAAGCGGGTTTTCACACATATCTGTCCGGCCTTCGCAATCGCCTGACCCGTGCTGGCGGCCATGTGGTGACAGTAAAGCCCGGATTTGTCGACACAGGCATGACCTGGGGCCTGCCGGGAATGTTTCTGGTTGCCTCACCAGATGCCGTGGCTGCGGATATTCATAAGGCCGTAGCAAAACGCCGCAACACGATCTACACGCCGTTCTTCTGGCGTTTCATCATGTTGATTATCATCCACATTCCGGAATTCATCTTCAAGAAAATGAAGATCTGAGTTGCCCGATCGGACGTATTACAGCCTTGCTGTCAGCCGCCGAACCATTGTGACCAAAGACCGGCCGCCCAGAACATCAGGCTGAGAGTGATCATCAGAATACCGATCCCGAACTTGTCGCGCATCGCAAAAACGATGGGGTCATAATCCTGTTTGCCGAACCAGCCCAGCATGACCATACGAACGAGCCAGAGCGCCATTGGTATCATGGCAGCCCAAAGTATCCATGTCGTTGGATAGAGCTCGCGACCCTGTTCGCTGATTGAATAGAGGAAAAAGATCAACACCGCCCCGACGGTGCCCAAACCGGCAACGTTCAACAGATCGCCACGGTCGCGGCGGCCATAGCCACGCCCTGGCAGATAGTCATCGTTGGTGGCCAGCGTCAATTCCGTAAGACGTTTGACACAGCCCAGCGTGATAAAGATCGGGAATATGAAAATGAGCATATATATAGAGACGGAAACTTCGCCAGCAGCGGCACCGGCCACAACCCGTATAGTATATAGTGCCGCAAGCATCGCGACATCTACCCAGCGCATCCGCTTTAGCTTCAGCGAATAGGCCAGAGACATCACCATATAGAGGATGATCACGCCGAAAAATGCCCAGTTCAGCATGATGGCAATACCAAGTGCCAGCAAAGCCAGCCCGACGAACGCGGCCATCCCGACAACTATGGGAACATCGCCATTGGCAAATGGTCTTCGGCACTTTGTCGGGTGCAGACGGTCAGCCTCCAGGTCGAGCAGATCGTTAACGATGTAGATCGACGACGCCGCTGCTGAAAAAGCGACAATGCCCAAAAGGATCGGCAAAAGAGTTTCAAGATCGAAGCGGTGCGCTGCAATCATAGCGAGCAACAGCAGCACGTTCTTGACCCATTGATGCGGACGAATCGCACGGATCAAACTCTTCCATGCCCAGCCCCCCGGGAATTCTACAATGTTCCGTCCGCGCGCGGTCAACCCCCTGGCAGACGGGACATTCCCAACGACAAGAGCATTTTCGGCATGCTCCCAAACCGCAATGTCCACGGACGAATCACCCGCATAATCAAAACCACCCTCCCCAAACGCATCCACCAAAACACCAGCTTTGGCTTTACCCTTGAGGTTGAGTTGTGCGTCTGAGGCAAAGACCCGTTCCGAAAACCCGTACTCAGCCGCGAGCGGCTCAACAAGGCTTCGGTCAGATGCAGAGGCAAGCACCACTTCGCGGCCAGCCATACGGCTGCGCAGCGCAAGGTCGGCAATTTCTGGATTGACCGGCATCAGATCGATGCGAATTTGCGTGATTTCGGCAAGCTCGGACTTGAGCCGTTCCGGATACCGGAAGTGACGCAGTACAGCGCGCAAAGTTGCCCAAGGATCCTGGCCCAGCCCGGCCCAGAAGCTTTCAAAAAGCAAGTCGGTCTTTAGAAACGTCCCATCGACATCGAGGACGAGCGGCTTTACTTCAGTCATCGCAGAAAACTTATCCTTTCACTGCAAAAACGCAGCCGTCAGTCGTCAATTCCGGAGGCGTAATGCACAGGCCCCGCGCCACAGCCCAAGCAGCCAACACTTTGGGCACATAGGCACGTGTTTCTGCGTATGGGGGCACCCCCCCGTTGGATTTTACCGCATTCTCGCCCGCATTGTAGGCAGCCAGTACCATTACGGGATCGCGGTTGAATTCCTTCATCAGCCAGTCAAGATAGGCAACCCCGCCCTTGATGTTCTGGCCGGCATCCACACTGTCCTCGACCCCAAAACGCTCGGCGGTGGCGGGAATCAGTTGCATCAGCCCGACGGCGCCTGCGGAAGATTTGGCATCGATGCGCCCTGCGCTTTCTATCCCGATCACCGCGAGCACCAGTGCGGGCGATACTTCGGTGCCAATCGTCGCCTTCATGATCTCTGTGCCATGGACTTCCGCAATGTCCTGAAGGTGCTGCAAACGTGGTGCAGGAACTATTGAGCCATCCGGACCGTGCGCAAGGGCAGTCAGCGCTGTTGAAAACCGCCCGGCCCCATCACCAAGCGCAGGTGAAACAGCCTGCCAGTACCAGTGATAGTCGCCAATGGCCGATGACCCATCGGGCACCAGCCCCGGCGCCACACCACCGCGCGGAATCGGATGTTCCGGTGGCGGCAATGCCGAAGCAAGCCGTTTGCGCTGTTCTTCCGGATCAATCTGCACTGTGATACGTTTTTGCCCGGTAGCCGTTGATGCCCCGATACGCTTAAAGGTGAAATCCGGGTAGGGTTCGGTTGCAGGCTTTGTCTCCGCGGTTTGAGCATAACCCAATCCACCAGCCGAAATAGCTGCCAAAAGGATTGCCAAGCCAAGATTGCGCATTCGTCCGGTCATTTCGACAGTTATCATTTCGTCAAGTTCATCTTGTCCCAGAATCTCAGCCTCAGGACCAGCGATTACACCTGTTGCAAACGCGAAAACGAGCGGGAATCGACCATTTGGCAACATGATACAACTGCGCAAGCGGGACATATACTCATCTTTATTATTTTATTTCAATTAGTTAGTAATATTATTAAAAATGCCGTTAACTTCAAAATGTACGATCCTTGCCCAACTCCTGCCACGATTAACTGGCCATTTAGTCACATGCCGCGACGAAGACGGGATATGGCGAGGGCCCCCGGAGGACACGCTGCGGACGGTGCAACGAGCGAAACCTTATCGGAGAGACTGACATGAAACTGTTCAAAATCGCGAAGAAATTCAACAACGACGAAGACGGTGCTGTGACCGTTGACTGGGTCGTGCTGACCGCTGCTGTTGTCGGCCTGGGCATTGCTGCTCTTGCTGCCGTCAAGAAGGGCACCGGATCGCTGACCACCAAGATCAACAACCACCTGTCCAGCCAGACCATCGTCAGCACGTTCTGATCGATCTGAGGCTGAAGCCTTACAAACCGCGTTCCTTCGGGAGCGCGGTTTTTGCTTGTCCGGAAGCCTGCCGGCCCGCTGCGACCCCGCCCCAGGTCTTTCCAATAACGAAACATTAAGAGTTTATTGTTTCTGAATCACCCGGCAAAAAAATAAAAATGTACGATCTCTGCCGCACTTGGGTCACGTTTACCCGCCAAAACAGTCACATGCCGCGACGAAGACGGGATATGGCGAGGGCCCCCGGAGGACACGCTGCGGATGGTGCAACGAGCGAAACCTTATCGGAGAGACTGACATGAAACTGTTCAAAATCGCGAAGAAATTCAACAACGACGAAGACGGTGCTGTGACCGTTGACTGGGTCGTGCTGACCGCTGCTGTTGTCGGCCTGGGCATTGCTGCTCTTGCTGCCGTCAAGAAGGGCACCGGATCGCTGACCACCAAGATCAACAACCACCTGTCCAGCCAGAGCATCGTCAGCACGTTCTGATCGATCTGAGGCTGAAGCCTTACAAACCGCGTTCCTTCGGGAGCGCGGTTTTTGCATTACCTGCTTTGTTTGACAATTCAAAATTTTCTGTTTCTTTTCAGTAGACTATCTGTTTCGGCTTTTGTCCGGTAGCGCTTAAATTTGAACGAACAACGCCCAATTCATGACATGAACTGGCTGATAATTGGATCAAGAGTTGAGATTGAAATCACAGAGGCTGCGGCAGCAATCAGCCGGATGTCTCATGACACGACGGAGACGATGATGAAACTGTGGACACTGACCGCGAACTACTATGCCGATGAAACCGGCGCAGTGACTGTAGACTGGGTGGTCCTCACGGCAGCCGTTTGCTCGCTTCTGGCCGTTGCAATGGCGGGATTACAAGGAAACATGTCCAGCATAGGACAGAAGGCTCAAGACCATCTGAGCAGCCAGGCCATTGTCACAACTTTCTGATCGCTTTGTCAGCCCAACGGTTTGCTGGGCAGGATAATGCCTAGTTGGAAAACGCCACTTTTGAGTGGCGTTTTCAGTGCTTACATGGTGTTTTACCGGAATGTTTCCGTTTTCGGCAAAATTCCACCGGTTAGGCGCGCTTTAACCACCATTTAGCCGTATTCGCTGATAATATTCCGCGATAAGGAGGCGGCTGTCGCGTCGGGCTTTACACGCGAATCGCTGCCTCAGCGATGAAAGGACACACGATGCGGTTGGTTTTTGGGTTGGTATTAATCGTCGGTCTAGGGCTGGCTGGTTTTGCCGTTTATATGGTGCAAGACTATGTAGAGCAGGCGCAGGCCGAGGCCGATAGATTGGCAATCGAGCAAGCGAACGCACCCCGTTTGGTCAATGTCGTCGTTGCGAAAAAACCACTGCTTTACGGCGAGCGCCTGACACGTGCCGATCTTGAAGTCATCAAATGGCAAGAAGGAAAGGTGCCCGAGGGTGCGTTTAACGCCATTGTCGCACCGCAAGGTGGCGACCCCAACATTGTCCCGGTTTTCTGGGAAGGCGAAACACGGCCACGCGCCGCTTTGCGAAGCCTCGAAATCTATGAGCCGCTCTTGGCCAAAAAGGTCACCGAACCTGGTATTGACGCAGGCATCAACGCGAATTTGTCGCCGGGGATGCGCGCCTTCACGATCAACGTTGACGTGTCGTCAGGGGTGTCCGGATTTTTGCGCCCCGGTGATCGCGTCGACGTCTATTGGTCGGGCAATGCCGGAGGGCAAGAGGTCAGCAAACTGATCGACGAAGCCGTGAAACTGATCGCCATCAACCAGAGTGCCGATGCCGACCGAACAGAAGAAACCATGATCGCGCGGACAGTCACCATTGAAGGGACACCCCAGCAGGTCGCAGCCCTGTCGCTGGCACAGCAAACCGGCCGTCTGACCCTGTCGCTGGTTGGGACGGGTGACATTACCTCGGTTGGTGCTGTCGAGATTGATCGCAACAGCCTGCTGGGCATCGTCGAAGAGGTCGCCGCACCTGTTGCAGAGCCTGAGCGCGTGTGTACGATCCGCACCAATAAGGGCGGCGAAATTGTCGAGGTTGAGATTCCCTGCACCAATTAACTCGTCGCGGCAGGCTTTTTGATAATCTGCCGCGAACGATCAAGTGACCTGATTGTCATGTGAGACAGGTGCGGAAAGCACCTGCTAATGGCGCAAATGCCTGCAAGGGAAAGCGTTCTTGTGGGCTGACCGGGGGAGGATGACCGCCCCGTCTCCATTTGACTGCTTGAAACGCACCTACGCCAGCTTTGGCGCAAACAAGCGAATATATGGCCTGAATACGACACTTTGTGTGTTTTCATCGGCAAGTTTACGCGGCGTATCGCGTTCACCCCTACACAATTATCTTGTGCGTTGCGGCACGCGAGGTAGGTTCTTTTCATCAGCCGTCAAACTGGGCGGCAGTGATAGACCAAAAAAACCCATCAGGAGGTTCACCAATGAAAAAGCTGCTTATTTCCACTATTCTAAGCTTGGGCATCGCGATTCCTTCCGTCGCTGCCGTCGTAGAGCCCGGCGACACGCTCGCGTCCAATCAAAATTACACCTATTGGC
Organism: Paracoccaceae bacterium; assembly: GCA_029881635.1. GTDB lineage: Bacteria > Pseudomonadota > Alphaproteobacteria > Rhodobacterales > Rhodobacteraceae > Albidovulum. Next base: position 6,028 of record JAOUMG010000064.1, read on the forward strand.
TTCTTGATGCCATCAAGTCGATGGATCCGCAGATCAATACCGACGTCGAGGGTTCGGGCATCATGCGCTCGCTCTTCGAAGGTTTGATGAACGAAGACCAGGTCGGCGCATTGGTTCCCGGCGTCGCCACGGGTTATGAACTTTCAGACGACAAGACGACATACACGTTCAAGCTGCGTGACAATGCAAAATGGTCGAATGGCGACCCGGTCACGGCGAATGACTTCGTCTACGCCTGGAAACGTCTGGCCGATCCTGCGACGGCCTCGGAATATGCCTGGTATATCGAACTGATGCAGGTTGTGAATGCGACCGAAGTCATTGCGGGCGAAAAACCTGTTGATGAACTTGGTGTCCGCGCCGTTGACGATCAGACCTTTGAGGTCAAAATCACCGCGCCTCTTCCTTATTTTCCGTCAATGACAACCCATGCCTCGGTCTTCCCAGTTAATCAAACGGTGGTCGAAGCCAATGGCGACAAGTGGACCGAGGCCGGTACTTTGGTCGGCAACGGCGCTTATGTTCTCAAAGAGCATATCCTTGGCGAAAAGGTCGTGATGGAGCGCAATCCGCTTTACTGGGACGATGCCAACACGATTATCCAGACCGCCACGGCGCTGACCATCAATGACAATGACGCTGCGTTGACCCGCTATCTTGCTGGCGAGCTTGACCGTGTGCAGATTCCCGCTGGCCAGTATCCCCGTCTGAAGGAAGAATACCCGAACGAAGCCATCTCGGTTCCGCAGTCCTGTTCCTATATCTACATGTTCAACCTCGATAAGGAAAAAGGGCCGGCGGCGCTTCAGGACGTGAATGTCCGTCGCGCCCTGTCCTACGCGGTCGACCGAGGCATCATCGTCAACAACATCCTGCAAGGTGGCCAGTCGGAATCCTACAACTGGACCCATCACGCCACAGCCGGATTTGAGATGCCTGAAATCGACTATGCGTCTTGGAGCCAGGAGGAGCGCACCGCCAAGGCCAAGGAATTGCTGGCTGCGGCAGGCTATGGCCCGGACAATCCGCTGAAGCTGACCCTGAACTACAACACTTCTGAATCGCACAAGAAAATCGCGATCGCCGTGCAGCAGTTCTGGAAAGGCGTGGGGGTCGAAATGACCCCGAACAACATGGAGTGGAAGGTCCACACCGACAAGATGCAAAACCAGGACTTCGAAGTCGCGCGTTATGCATGGTGCGGTGACTACAACGAAGCATCGACCTATCTCGACCTCTTCACCTCCTATTCGGGCCACAACAACGGCAAATTCTTCAACGACCGTTTTGACGAGGTGATGAAAGAGTCGAAGACAGCCGAAAACCCGGCTCCGCTCTACAAGGAAGCTGAACAGATCCTCGCGGAAAACATGCCCTTTGCGCCGATCTATCAGTACACCAAGGTTGAGATGGTCAAGCCCGACATGCGCGGGATGAGCCTGAACAACCTCATGCAGAACTGGTATCTGAAAGACATGTATCGCGTCGCCAACTAAGCGACAAATGGGCGCGCCTGAAAGGGCGCGCCCAATCCTTTTGCGATCGGGATAACACGCATGTTTGCCTATATTGCCAAGCGTCTGGCCATTGCTGTGCCGACACTTCTTGTGCTCATCATATTCTCGTTTTTGTTGATGCACGCCGCCCCGGGCGGTCCATTCACGCAAGAACGTGCACTACCCCCACAGATTCTGGCCAACCTTGAGGCCAAGTACGGTCTCGATCAGCCGCTTTGGCGGCAGATGGCCAATTACATCTGGGGTTTGGTCAGCGCCTTCGATTTCGGGCCGTCCTTTGTCTACAAGGATCGGACCGTCAATGAGATTATCGCCCAAGGGTTTCCAGTGACACTCACCTATGGTGGGATATCATTCATAGTTGCCGTAACCGTGGGCGTAACACTGGGCGTATTCGCCGCAATCTATCACAACAGCTGGCTCGATTATCTGGCGGTCGGCATCTCGATCGGTGCGCAGGTTTTGCCCAATTTCGTAATGGCGCCGATCCTTGTTCTGACCTTCACGCTTTGGCTCAGATGGTTGCCCGGCGGTGGCTGGGAAGGCGGCCAATGGCAATATCTGATTATGCCGGTCATTGCGTTATCGACTTCCTTC
>JAOUMG010000655.1 GCA_029881635.1 Paracoccaceae bacterium
CGCCCAAAAACCACAGCCCTGGGCGACCTCGTGAACAACAAAAAATACATTCAATTGTGATTACTGAGCGATTGTTCGGCGGTCCTTAACTGACCTGCGCTCAGGATTGCCCCCGGGGTGAATGCCGGATTTTCAATATCCGGCGAACAAAGGTGGGACATCAAATGCTGTTCATTGCCGGAATATTCGGGACGATACTGATTGCATCATTGGTTGATTTCGGTTCCCCGGAATCGGAGGAAGCCACAGATGAAGCCGACGCGGGAGTGGGCGACGGACCTGAACCCAGCATCGAAGGTACGCCCCTGTCCGAAGTGATTGCGGGCAATGCGGGCGACGATGTCATCGATGGGAACGGCGGCGATGATCAGATCGGTGGTTATGACGGCAATGACGATCTTCGTGGTGGTGATGGTAATGACGACCTGCGCGGCGATGGCGGTGACGATACGCTGACCGGCAATCTTGGCAATGACAGCCTTTATGGTGGCGAAGGGGCGGACCAGCTCGACGGGCTGGGCGGCAACGACATGCTGGCGGGGCAGGAAGGCGATGACACGCTGGCTGGCGGTGCGGGCGATGATCATCTGCTGGGTGGTAGCGGGGCGGACAGCCTTCTTGGGGACGCTGGCGATGACGCGCTTCAGGGTGGGTTGGGCGACGATACGCTGCTGGGCGGCCTTGGATCTGACACACTGATGGGCGACGACGGCAACGACCTGCTTGATGGCCGTGCAATGGCGGGCACTGTCGATGCCGATGGGCGTGATTTTCTTAACGGCGGTGCCGGCGATGACCGGATCGTTCTGGGGGGCGGTGACTGGGCTGACGGCGGTGCAGGCAACGATACTTTCGTTCTGAGCGATTGGCTCACCATGGGTGCGGAACGGGCCACAATCGACGGCTTTGACACGGGCGAAGATCGACTGGTCGTGGTTTACGATCCTGCCGCCCATCCCGACCCGCAGCTGACGATTGAACATGTCGATGACCCGGATGCCGCCACCCAGTTGCTGCTGGACGGATTTGTCATAGCGGAAATTCTGGGCAATCCGGCCCTGTCGCTGGCCGATATCGACCTTGTACCATCCGAAGCGCCCTATGCGACCTGACCGGGTTACGCCGGGAACCGCTTGAGGATTGGCTCTTTCCTTTTGGGATGATTCCTCCTATATGCGCGCATCCGCCACAAACGGCGGACCCCTCCACGGGCCTTGCTGGACGACATCCCGGCCTGCGCCATAACCCTGAAGTCCGAAAAGGAGACCCCGATGTCGATTACGCCTGAAGAAAAAGCCCGCGTCATGAAAGAGTTCGCAACCAAGGAAGGCGACACTGGTTCGCCCGAAGTACAGGTTGCTATCCTTTCGTCGCGGATCGCGACGCTCACCGACCATTTCAAAGACCACAAAAAGGATAACCATTCCCGCCGTGGACTTTTGATGATGGTCGCCCTGCGCCGCAAGTTGCTGGATTATCTGAAAAAGAAAGACGAAGCGCGCTATACTTCGCTCATCGAGCGTCTGGGCCTGCGCCGCTAAGACTTAGCATCTGCTGAATTAGACGCCTGTGCTGAAAAGCGCGGGCGTTTTTCTTTGGCTAATACAGATTACGGTCGGCCTGTTCCGGCAGAGTCGCATCGCAACTCCGCTTATCTGACATGATCCACCAGTTGCATGTGCTGGGCCTGCTTGCGTACTTCATCCAGCCACCGTTTGACCAAGCGTGGGTCGTGCGGAGCGGGGTGGGTGCCTACGGGAATTTCACGGGCAAGCACAGATTCTGTCGCGAGCGATACGGTCCCCGAGACGAGCCGGGCCATCGCTGAACCGCGCGCATCGCCCATGGCATCCAGCACCCAGGTCCTGTGCCAGACGGGCAGGCCGTTTTTTTCGGCCTTAAGCGCGACACAAAGAACTACGCGGTCTGGCTCACCCTCGGCCAGCGGGTATTTTGCCCAAAGATCGTCGGACAAAGATTTTAACGCCTCTGTGTCGGGCTGCGATTCCAGCTTGGCGAATATATCGGCCCAGGCATCGGACCAGCCATTCAGACGAAGCGTGCCACGGGTGAAATTGCGAATTTTCCAGGCCGGGTCAAAGCGGTAATC
>JAOUMG010000654.1 GCA_029881635.1 Paracoccaceae bacterium
ATAGATCGCCTGTCGCGGCTGACCGGCCTGCCCATGCGGATTTCAGCGGATAACGCCAACCATACGGTTCTGATCCAGAATTCAGGCGACAAACCCTTTGCCGCGCGCAGAATTCAGGAAATCGCCCCCTCGGTCAGCCTGGCAGTCCTGCTTTCCGTGGCTGAGATGGAAGCCGACACTTATTGCACAGTGTTTGCCTTCACACCCGGCCGCAGCGCCACTTATAACCGGGCCATCACCGTCATACGGGCAGAACTGCCGGAACGTATGCGCCAAAGCTGCGTTCAGGAAGAATTGGCACAAAGCCTCGGGCTCGTGAATGACAGCCCGAAAGCGCGGCCATCGATTTTCAACGACAATCAGGAATTCGCGTTTCTGACAAAGCAAGATGAACTGATGCTGCGGATGCTTTATGATGCCCGCCTGAAACCGGGCATGTCATTGCGCGAAGCCTGGCCCACCATCGAAACGATGGCACAGGAACTCGTCGGCGGCGATAGCTGACGTTGAATAGCAGGAGGTAGTAATGGGTATTCTGGATTTTCTGACGGGTGAATTCATCGACGTCATCCACTGGACGGATGACAGCCGCGATACGATGGTCTGGCGGTTTGAACGCGAAGATCACGAAATCAAGTATGGCGCGAAGCTGACGGTCCGCGAAGGTCAGGCAGCCGTTTTTGTTCACGAAGGTCAGATTGCCGACGTGTTCAGCCCAGGCCTCTACATGCTTGAGACAAACAACATGCCGATCCTGACGACGCTGAACCACTGGGATCACGGGTTCAAGTCGCCCTTCAAATCGGAAATCTATTTCGTCAACACGACCCGCTTTGGCGACCAGAAATGGGGCACCAAAAACCCCATCATCGCACGCGATCCGGAGTTTGGCCCCGTGCGCCTGCGCGCCTATGGCACATATGTCATGCGCGTCGCTGATCCGGCGAGGTTCATGTCTGAAATTGTCGGCACGGATGGCGAATTCACCGCTGATGAGATCAGCTTTCAGATCCGCAACATCATCGTACAGGAATTTTCACGTGTGATCGCGGGCTCAGGTATTCCAGTGCTCGACATGGCGGCAAATACCGCGGATCTGGGGAAATTGGTGGCCAATGCGATTGCGCCGTCGATTGCCGCCTATGGTCTTGGCATCCCGGAATTCTATATCGAAAACATCTCGTTGCCCGAAGCAGTCGAAGCGATGCTGGACAAACGCACATCGATGGGAATTGTCGGGGATCTTGGGCGGTTCATGCAATATTCGGCGGCCGAGGCGATGTCACGTGGTGACGGATCGGCGGGCGCCGCGATGGGTGCAGGTATGGGTGCAGGCATGGGCATGGCGATGGGGGCGCAAATGCTGCCCCAAGCCGGACCCTGGGGGTCAGCACCGGCCGCGCCTCAGGTTCCCCCGCCACCACCCGTGGAAAAGGTCTGGCATATTGCCGACGCAGGTGCGGCCAAGGGCCCCTATGGCCGTGGCCATCTGGGGCGGCTTGTCGGCGACGGCAGTTTCACCCGCCAGACCCTTGTCTGGTCACCGGGTCAGGATGGTTGGAAACCAGCGGGCGAGATTGCCGAATTGGCGCAACTATTCACCGTGATGCCACCACCTCCGCCTGCAGGGGTCTGAGCCAAGCCCATGGTGGCCACGGCCGAAAATCACCGCTTCCCTTGCGCCCAATGTGGTGCTGATCTGCGCTTTGCGCCGGGCGGGGGTGATTTGGTATGCGATCACTGTGGCCATACCGTAGTTGTTTCACTGCCTCAGGCAGCGCATCAACCCATATCAGAACTGGACTTCCGGCGGGCCGTAGAAGCGCGCTTGCCGGAAACCGAAATTGAGATGATCCGCATCTCCAAATGCCCCAATTGCGGGGCTGAGGTGGAGTTTGACCCGGCCATTCATGCAACTGAATGCCCGTTCTGCGCCACACCCGTCGTTGCCGACACGGGCGAAAACCGCCAGATCAAGCCTCGTGGATTGGCACCCTTTGTGTTGCAGGAGACCGAGGCCCGCAAAGCCATGGCACAGTGGCTCGGGTCGCTTTGGTTTGCGCCGTCAGGGTTAGTCGACTACGCCCGCAAGGGTCGCAGCATGCAAGGT
>JAOUMG010000656.1 GCA_029881635.1 Paracoccaceae bacterium
TGCGGTGTTCTGGACGATAACGAGGCCCGACAACCTGCCACCTGATGCGCTGGCGGGTTTTTCCGGTGATGCCCATCGGGGCGAGGCGGTTTTCTGGGCCGGTGGATGTGCTTCTTGCCACATGGCGCCGGGGGCCGAAGGCGAAAACGCTCTCGAACTTGCCGGAGGAATGAAATTCCCGTCACCTTTCGGGACATTCATTGCCCCCAATATTTCACCCGATCTGGTGCATGGTATTGGCGGTTGGTCGGCCTATGACCTCGCGAATGCAATGACCCGCGGTGTTTCGCCAACCGGTCAGCACTATTTTCCGGTTTTTCCCTATGTCAGCTTTGCCAAGGCCGATCTTCAGGACATCGCGGATCTATATGCCTATCTCATCACCCTACCGCCAGTTGCCACGCCGAGTCCGGCGCATGAGGTAAGTTTCCCCTTCAATATCCGGCGAACGCTTGGGGGTTGGAAGTTTCTCTTTTTCAACACTGACTGGGCGGTCTCAGGCGACTTGACTGATGTTGAAACCCGCGGTCGCTATCTGGCCGAGGCGCTGGCCCATTGCGGCGAATGCCACACGCCGCGCAATGCCTTGGGCGGCATGCAACTTGACCGCTGGCTAGCCGGCGGGCCGGTACCCGGTGGCAAGGGCAACTTTCCCAATATTACCCCGGCCAAGTTCGATTGGTCCGAAGCCGACATCATCGAGTATCTCACATCGGGCTTTACCCCCGATTTCGACAGCGCGGGTGGGCACATGGCATTGGTCGTCGAAAACATGGCCCATCTGCCGGTTGAAGACCGCGCAGCAATTTCAGCCTACCTGAAGCGTGTTCCAGCGGCGGAATGAGAACCCCGATTGACTGGTTTGGCCATTCAACACCTTTGCAATAGCGAAACCTGCCTCATCGTCCGTTCATCGGTTCTGGTCTTTTCTCTGGCCAATACACAGTCGACGGCGGCAACTAACCAACTTCGTATTGCCGCTCAGGCCTGCCCGACCTTAACCAACCGCGCAGCCCGCAACCGGGCGAAGTCGTCGCCCGCATGATAGGATGACCGGGTTAAAGGGGTTGCCGATACCATCAGGAAACCCTTTCCAAACGCTGCCTTTTCATAGCTGGCAAATTCCTCGGGCGTTACGAACCGATCGACCCGGTGATGCTTTGGTGTGGGCTGCAAATACTGGCCGATTGTCAGGAAATCGATATCCGCGGCGCGCATGTCTTCCATCACCTGCATGACGGCCTGACGGTCTTCGCCAAGGCCGACCATGATACCGGATTTGGTGAACATGGTTGGGTCGAGTTCTTTCACCCGTTGCAGCAACCGCAACGAATGAAAGTACCGTGCACCGGGGCGAACCTCAGGATAAAGGCCGGGCACGGTTTCCAGATTATGGTTGAACACGTCGGGTTTCGCCTTGACGACCACTTCCAAGACCTTGGGATCGCAGCGAATAAAGTCAGGCGTCAGGATCTCGATGGTCGTGCCGGGGGATTGTTTGCGGATAGCGCGGATGGTCTGGGCAAAGTGCTCGGCCCCACCATCTTCGACATCGTCACGATCAACCGAGGTGATGACAACGTGGTTCAGACCCAGTTTTTTGACCGCATCCGCGACACGCCCCGGTTCAAAGACATCAAGATCTTCGGGTGGTTTACCTGTGGCGATGTTGCAGAAGGTGCAGGCGCGGGTGCACACCTCGCCCATGATCATCATGGTTGCGTGCCCCTGGCTCCAGCATTCGCCTACGTTGGGGCAGCCAGCCTCTTCGCAGACGGTGACCAGCTTATGCTCGCGCATGATGTCGCGGGTCTGCTTGTATCCCGCCGAAACGGGGGCCTTGACCCTGATCCAGGCGGGTTTCTTAGGCTGCGCCTGATCGGGCCGTTTGGCCTTTTCGGGGTGCCGTTGTTCAGGGATTTTGAGGTCGCGCAAGGATTTACCCCCCCGTGGAACAGATAGTCTGACCTGCCTACATCATAATATCTGCGTCAGGAAGTACCAGTGCCGCATAGCGGCAATGTCCGTCACGCCAGTCGGCGATCCATCACATTTCCGCCCAAAGATGTGTAATTGGCCGCGCGGACCCTTGAACCCGCAGC
>JAOUMG010000657.1 GCA_029881635.1 Paracoccaceae bacterium
ACCCGCAGAAATAACCGCATGGTTCACCGTGAAGCGGGCGACAAAATCAAGCGCGGATTTGCCGAAAGCGGCCCCTGAGTCGCTACGCAATTCACCCCCGGCCATATAGACGCGATTGCCATTCACGGTGGCAAGTGTCCGGGCAATATCAGAGGAATTGGTTATCACGGTCAGCCTGCGATGACCCATCAATTCGCGGGCGACATAGCTTGTCGTCGTGCCGGTATCCAGCATCAGGGAATCGCCATCGCGGATTGTTGTCGCAAGTGCCTTGGCTATTATCTGCTTGGCGGCGGCGTTTTCACGCATGCGCTTTTGAAAAGGCGCTTCCCCGATTTGCCCTGCAAGCCCGACCGCCCCATGAATACGCACGATGCGGCCGGTTTCGGTCAGCGGCCTGACATCACGACGCACGGTTTCCAGTGACACGCCAAGCTGATCGGCCAGAGCCGAGATGGAGGCCGTGCCCTCAGCCTCCAGTATCTTCAGTATTTCACTATGCCGCTTGGAAAGCATCTTGGCTCATTCTTGTGGGTTATGTGGAGTAATCGCGCCCATATAACCTGTATAAACCAAAAAGTCGGGCAGAAAAAACACAAAAAACCACAGAATGCATTTGACATGCCCGGACAAATTGCGCGTTAATCCCACTCAAGGACCGGGGCGATGGGGCAATGCGGCCTGTCTGGGGCTGCCCTTTCGGATATCGGTTCATCGTCCGACTCCAACAGCTGCTTAAGGGAGATAACCATGACAAAACCTAATAAAATGACCAGAAGTCTATTCCGTTGCACGGCCGTTTCAGTGATGGCAATGGCGGCCGGCGTGGCCTGTGCGCAAGATTCGTCTGACCCGATCAAGCTGACCTTGCATGACTGGACCGGTCAGTTGATCACCACCCAGATCATGGGCGAAGTGCTCAAGAAGGCGGGCAACAATGTCGAATATGTTCAGGCGGATTATCTGGCGCAGTTTGCCGGTCTGGAAACGGGCGATCTGAGCATTGCGATGGAGATGTGGGAAACCACTGGCCGTGATGCGATGGACGCGGCTACAGCCACCGGGAAGGTGGAGAATTTCGGCGCCACCGGGATGAAGGCCAAGGAAGAATGGTGGTATCCGTCTTACATGAAGGAAAAATGCCCCGGCCTGCCCAATTGGGAAGCGCTGAAGGACGAAGCCTGTGCCGAGGCGTTTTCCACCGCCGAAACCGCGCCCAAGGGCCGATATCTGGGCGGACCCGTAACTTGGGGCGGCTTTGACGATGAACGCGTCGAGGCGCTTGACCTGCCGTTTGAAGTTATCCACGCAGGCACAGATGCGGCGCTGTTTGCCGAACTGGAAAGCGCCTATCAGCGTCAGGCTCCTATCATGCTGTGGATCTACGCCCCCCATTGGGCTCCGGCCAAATATGAAGGTGAATGGGTAGAGTTCCCCGAATACACAGCGGAGTGCTACAACGATGCCAGCGCCGGGATTAACCCGGACATGGCCTATGACTGCGGCAAACCTTTTGGAGAGATCTGGAAGGTTGGCTGGGCTGGCGTGAAAGACAAGTGGCCAACCGCCTATGATGCGGTCAAAGCCTTCACGCTCGACAATGCCGAAATGGGCGCGATGATCACAGAGGTCGATCTGAATGGCAAAACAGTGGATGCTGTTGTGGCCGATTGGATGGGCGCCAATGAATCGCGCTGGAAATCCTGGATCGGTCAGTAAGTCTGGCGCTATCCTAGAATGCAGTCGGGCCAGTGTCAGCGTCTCCCGACGCTGGCCCAACTCCCTACTTTATCACTAACGCCGAGCGATTGATGCCCGATACGGAAGCCAAGCTTGTTTGCCGCGATGTCTGGAAACTTTTCGGCAATCGCGCGGCTGAAGTGCTGGCGCGCCTTGGCGCGAATCCCAGCCTCGAAGAAATCACCAAAGCCGGGTTGGTCAGCGCGGTGCGCGCGGTCAATCTCGAAGTGCGCGAGGGTGAAATATTCGTGATCATGGGCCTGTCAGGGTCAGGGAAATCGACATTGGTCCGTTGCCTGTCGCGTCTGGTTGAACCAACCGCCGGCGAGATCTTGTTCAACGGTCAAAATTTGCTGGCG
>JAOUMG010000658.1 GCA_029881635.1 Paracoccaceae bacterium
CCGGATCCGAGAGGTCTCAGCCGTAGACCTTTTCCTTGCCGAAATGCTTGACCAGCATGTAGTAGACAACGGCGCGGTATTTGTTGCGCTCGGACCGGCCGTAGGTTTCGATCACGGCGTTAATCGCATCCATCAGGGCCGGGCCATCGGCGAGGCCGAGCTTCTTGATGAGGAAGTTGTTCTTCACCGTTTCCAGCTCGCTTGCCTGCGTCGCTGCCACGGTCGAGGCGTCATCGTTGTAGATCGCCGGGCCGCAGCCGATGGTGACCTTGGTCAGAAGTGCCATGTCCGGCGTCATGCCGCACTTGTTCTTCAGATCGTCTGCATATTTTGCGATCAATTCGTCGCGTTTACCCATGTGAATTCTCCCACCTGTCTGGCGTGTCCGCCCGTTGAAATAGTGCCCCATCCGGCGCTACCCAGACACTAGCGTCTGTTGAGGTGCGCACAAAGGGAAAACTTGGGCGCTATTCCCCTGAAACTTGTTGCGGGGTTTCGGGCCGATGCCGGGCGCCGGAGCCAAACGCAAACAGGCCGGGCGGTTGTGCGCCCGGCCTGTCGATAACGGAATCGCCCGTTTCCGGGCGGATTCAGCGGTTAGTAGCGGTAGTGCTCGGGCTTGAACGGGCCTTCGGGATTCACGCCGATATAATCGGCCTGATCGGGGCTGAGCTTGGAAAGTTTCACGCCGATCCGATCGAGATGCAGGCGCGCGACCTTCTCGTCGAGATGCTTGGGCAGCACGTAGACTTCGTTGGCGTATTCGCCGCCCTTGGTCCAAAGCTCGATCTGGGCCAGCACCTGGTTGGTGAACGAGGCCGACATCACGAAGCTGGGGTGGCCGGTGGCGTTGCCGAGATTGAGCAGACGGCCTTCGGACAGGAGAATGATGCGATTGCCCGAGGGCATCTCGATCATGTCGACCTGGTCCTTGATGTTGGTCCATTTGTGGTTCTTCAGGGCGGCAACCTGGATCTCGTTGTCGAAGTGGCCGATGTTGCCGACGATCGCCATGTCCTTCATCTCGCGCATGTGCTCGATGCGGATCACATCCTTGTTGCCGGTGGTGGTGACGAAGATATCGGCGGTCGATGCCACGTCTTCGAGCGGGACCACCTCGTAGCCGTCCATCGCGGCTTGCAGCGCGCAGATCGGATCGATCTCGGTGACCTTCACGCGGGCGCCGGCGCCGCGCAGCGAAGCCGCCGAGCCCTTGCCGACATCGCCATAGCCGCAGACCACGGCCACCTTGCCGGCCATCATCGTATCGGTGGCGCGGCGGATGCCATCGACCAGCGATTCCTTGCAGCCATACTTGTTGTCGAACTTCGACTTGGTGACAGAGTCATTCACGTTGATCGCCGGGAAGGGCAGGTGGCCCTTTTCCATCATCTTGTAGAGGCGGTGAACGCCGGTGGTGGTTTCCTCGGAGACGCCCTTGATCATGTGGCGCTGTTTCACGAACCAGCCGGGGCTTTCCTTCATCCGCTTGCGGATCTGGGCGAAGAGGGCAACCTCTTCTTCCGATTGCGGGTTCTCGATCAGGCCGGTTTCGCCTTCCTCGACACGGGCGCCCATCAGGATATAGAGCGTGGCATCGCCGCCATCATCGAGGATCATGTTGCAGCCGCCTTCAGGGAACATGAAGATGCGGTCGGCGTAATCCCAGTATTCCTCCAGTGTCTCGCCCTTGATGGCGAAAACCGGCGTTCCGCTGGCAGCGATGGCTGCGGCGGCGTGGTCCTGGGTTGAAAAAATGTTGCACGAGGCCCAGCGAACATCTGCGCCCAGCGCGACCAGCGTTTCGATCAGAACCGCGGTCTGGATCGTCATGTGCAGCGAGCCGGCGATGCGCGCGCCCTTGAGCGGCTTCTTCTCACCGTATTCGGCGCGCAGAGCCATCAGGCCCGGCATTTCGGTTTCCGCGATGTCGAGCTCCTTGCGCCCGTAACCCGCGAGATTGATATCCTTGACGATGTAGTCCGTTGTCATGATTGGTCACCCACAATTCTATGATTGCGAGTGGCGGTAGCATTTCCTGGCCGCGTTCACAACGCCCGGATCACAGAGATTGGCCTGTCGGGATTGG
>JAOUMG010000659.1 GCA_029881635.1 Paracoccaceae bacterium
AAAAGCATGTTTGAAGCCGACAAAGCGATGCCGCCCACCTTGTTGCCCAGCCCGGCCTCGATACAGAAATAGGGCAGGTAAACGACATAGACCCACCAGCCACAGGACCGTATCACCGCAAAGCTCCAACCCGCGATCAGCCGGGGCTGGGCGATAAACCGGCTGAGATAACCAAGCGGATTAACCGCCGGGCGGCGCGCCCTAGCAATCTGCTTGCCATTGCCGAGGCGCAGATACCAAAATACCGCAATCAAGAGGCAGGCAAACGCCCCCGCCAGCAAAAACGGTGCCGGCCGCCAGAGTTCATAGAGCCAGACCCCTAGCACCGGCCCGACGGCCCAAGGCCCGGCGGCAAATACCATTTGGGTCGACTGACCGCGGCCAAGGTCCGTGCGTTCGATGTAGTCCAGAACATAGGCGTTGAAACAGACAAAGGTCGTGGCTGTTGCCATGGCATTGCACAAAAGTGCAAGCGGTACGGACAAGGATGTACCGGCAAGTGCCAGGAACATCGACACGACGTAGAGCGAACAGCCGAGGCTATACATCCAACGCCGCGGAATGCGGCGCGAGGCCCAAGGCACCATCAAGCCCCAGATCAGTGAAAGCGCGCCCGCGACGAAATAGACGCCCGTAGCGCCAGAGGTCGTTCCCATCGCATCAAGAACGGCAAGGGGAAACACGGAGACAAGGGCGCCACGCGTCGATGCCTCAATCCCGGCGAGCAAAGCAAACGCCATCACGCCCGGCACTTTGTTGTGGCGTAGAGCCTCTGGGACGTTACGGCTAAGCATTGGGCCTCCGGCTTTCAGAAACGCCGTCAGGGTGGTCTCTGTCTCGACGAATAGCGACGCAGAGTTGTCGTATTGTTACCGGCAATGTAAAATCCGAGGTTGATCCACAGGCGACCCTGCCGCATCAACGTGCCATGCCTTTTCCCAGATTGACCTTCGCCTGCCTATTCGCCGTTTCCGCCTGCGGGGCGGACGAAACCGTGTCGGGATATGCAGGCGCCAAGGACACGTGGAGACTGATGGAAATGGATCGGGTGGCTTTTCGCAGCAACGCCACCATCCGGTTCCACCCCAAGGGCAAAATTACCGGCGAGGGCCCTTGCAACGGCTATGCCGCCGCACAGATGGCACCCTATCCGTGGTTTCGTGCCGAGCAGATCTTGGCGACACGGCGGGCCTGCCCCGACCTGCCGGACGAACAACGCTTTTTCGATGCGCTTGTTGAAATGACACTGGTAGAAGTCAGCGGCGATGTGCTGATCCTGTCCGCTCCGGGGGACCGGGAGATGGTTTTTGCCAAGGTTCAGCCCTGACGCGACAACGCCTCGACCAGACGGTTGCGTGCCTCGGGCAACGGTCTTCCCAGCAGTTCCTGTGCGAGCCTGTGCCTGAGGAAATAGCCCGTCACCTGAAGACCCTGGGCCAGTTCCGCACCGGTTGCAGGGCCCTGCCCCAACAGACAGCTTGGCAAGGGCAGCAACCTGTCAGCCCATTCGCCCGCCGCATCCCTTGCCACAGCACGCCCTGATTTCGGGCTGACATAGGCCAGATCGTCACGCGCACCGGTGACGGCGCAAGACCCCAGATCAAGTCCGAAGCCCAGTTCATCCAGCAGCGCCAATTCCCAGCGCAGGTAGGCAAGCGGCCAGCCGGGGTCAGCCTCAAGCGCATCGAGCAGTTTGATCGAAGACTTGTAAAGCGCCAGATGCGGTTCACGTTCTGGCAGGGCAAAGCGCAACAAGGCACAGATGGCGTTAAGCCCGGCCAATCCAAGCCGGTCGGACAGAACCGACGACCGGGACTGCAAAGGCTCGGCCAGAAAGGTGCCGATATGTTCGTCAAGCCGCCCGCGCCACGTCACATCCAACTGTGTACCCGGCTGCAGGATGGGGGCCATCCGGCGCGATGCACCGCCCCTTACGACACCCGCGTGGCGCCCCTGATCCGGTGTAAAAACGTCGATGATGGCGGCGGTTTCGCCATGCAGGCGCATGGACAGAAGAACCCCTTCGCTGCGCCATTCCATGTTGTCACCCTTTGACCGCGTCGCTGGAATATCCATGCGCGGGCCCCG
>JAOUMG010000660.1 GCA_029881635.1 Paracoccaceae bacterium
CGCGATTGTCATAGGCCTCTTCTTCGGGGCGCTGATGGGCTGGATCAACGGCGTGCTCGTCACTTATGTCAAACTGCCGCCCTTCATCGTGACACTCGGCACCCTGTCGGTTTTTACCGCACTGAAGCTCTGGTATTCCGGGTCGCAATCCATCCGCGGTGCCGACATCCGCGAAACCGCGCCGAGCCTGCTGTGGTTTGGCCAGGCCTACAGGGGCGGCGGCTTTACACTCACACTGGGGGGGATAAGCCTGATCCTTTTGGCATTCGTCGTCTGGTACATGCTGAACCACACCGCCTGGGGTCGCCACGTCCACGCCATCGGCGATGACCCCGAGGCTGCGATGCTGTCAGGTATCCGTATCAACCGCGTGCTGATTTCAGTTTACGCATTCGCCGGCCTGATCTGTGCTTTCGGTGGCTGGATCGCGATTGGCCGCGTCGGGTCCATTTCCCCCATCGGTTTTGACGATGTGAACCTTGCCTCGATCACGGCTGTGGTGATTGGTGGCACATCGCTTTTCGGCGGGCGCGGCTCGATTGTCGGTTCAGTCCTGGGGGCGCTGATCGTGGGCGTTTTCAACACCGGCCTCTCTCTCGCCGGGGTCGATGACTATTGGCAGATGTTTGCCGCAGGCAATCTGGTGATTATCGCCGTCGCTCTCGACCAGTGGCTGAGGAGGGCATCGCAATGACCAATGTTCAACCGATACTTCGTGCCCGCGGCCTGATGAAACGCTATGGCACGGTCGTGGCCATGAACGGCGCTGATTTCGACCTCTATCCGGGTGAAATCGTGGCTGTTATCGGGGATAATGGCGCAGGCAAATCGACCATGATCAAGGCGCTTTCAGGTGCCCTGACGCCTGACCATGGCGAGATTGAGCTGGAAGGAAAGACTGTTCATTTCCGCTCGCCCCAGGACGCCCGCGAGGCCGGGATTGAAACCGTCTACCAGAACCTCGCGCTGTCACCGGCCCTGTCCATTGCCGATAACATGTTCCTCGGGCGGGAATTGCGCGCGCCGGGGATCATGGGGAAGTTCTTCCGCAAGATGGACAAGGCGCGGATGCAGACCTTTGCCCGCGACAAGCTCAGCGAACTGGGGCTGATGACGATACAGAATATCAACCAAGCGGTGGAATCGCTGTCAGGCGGCCAGCGTCAGGGTGTTGCCGTTGCCCGCGCTGCCGCCTTCGGATCGAAAGTGGTAATCCTCGATGAGCCGACGGCAGCCCTCGGGGTCAAGGAAAGCCGGCGGGTTCTTGAACTGATCAGCGATGTCAGATCGCGTGGAATACCGATCATCCTGATCAGCCACAACATGCCGCATGTCTTCGAGGTGGCCGACCGCATTCACGTCCACCGGCTTGGCCAGCGCCTTTGTGTGATCAACCCAAAGGATCATACGATGTCGGATGCCGTCGCCCTGATGACAGGTGCAAAAGAACCCCCAAGCAAAAGCATACCGACGGCGTGACACAGGTTTCAGACGAACTTTCCACCTGCCTGGAGGCGATTAAGGCCCTGCCCCGCGGTCGCAGGCTGGTTGCTGTTGCAGGCCCACCCGGCAGCGGCAAATCAACTCTGGCTGATGCATTGGCCGACCAGCTTAACGCAAAAGGGCGGCACGCAGTGGTCGTTCCCATGGACGGCTTTCATCTGGACAACAAAACTCTGATGGATCGCGGCCTTTTCGACCGCAAGGGCGCCCCGGAAACCTTCGACGTTGATGGTTTCGTCGATCTGGTTATCCGGCTTAAGCAGCGCAGTGATCTGCGCATCCCCCAATTCGACCGACAGCGGGACTGCGTCGTGCCTGATGCAGCTGTTGTGACATCGTCCAGTGAAATAATCATGGTCGAGGGAAATTACCTGCTGCTGGACGAAAGCAATTGGCGTGACCTTGCCGCCCAATGGGATTTGTCGATCTTCATCAATACACCGCTCCCGATTCTACGTTCGCGTCTCGTGCAGCGCTGGCTGGATTTCGGGCTCGACCAGGATGCCGCGATCAGGCGCGCCGAATGTAACGATCTGCCTAACGCCCGTCGGGTACTGCAGAATCGTTTGGCCGCAGATCTGGTT
>JAOUMG010000662.1 GCA_029881635.1 Paracoccaceae bacterium
GCCACGCCGGAAAAGGTGCTTGCCGCGCTGGCCGCGAAGGAGGCGGGCTGAAAGAGGTGGCCATTCCGGACAGACGAACCGGAACGGTCTGAAGTCGATAATCAAATCAATCCCTTGCCAGGGGATGTTTAACGGGAGGAAGACATGAGAAAAGTTCTTACATTGCTGACCGCCGCAGGTCTCGGCGCAGTCATGATGGCTGGGCCGGCAACGGCCGAGGACTATCCTGAGAAATCGGTCGAGATGACCGTGCTATTTGGCGGTACTGCGAATTCGATCGCGCAGGTACTGACCGAACAGATGGGTGGCGCGCTGGGACAACCGGTCGTGCCGGTAAGCCGCCCCGGAGGCGGTGGTGCTGTCGGTTACTCCTATGTGCAGGGAACCCAACCGGATGGCTACAACATCGTCTGGAACTCGAATTCGATCAATACGTCGCACCATACCGGCAAGATTCCCTTCGACTACACGGCGTTCGAGCCGGTAGCGAAAATCTCGTCCGAAGTGCCTGCGCTTGCGGTTCGGGCAGACAGCGGATGGTCGTCGCTGGCAGATCTGAAGGCCGCAGCCGAGAGTATGGACGGTACGCTGAAGGTCGGCATCTCAGGCAAGGGTTCGTTCACCCATCTCACCTCGGCTGCGTTGTTCGATGCAATGGGGATCGGCGACAAGGTCACCTACATCTCCTATGGCGATGGCAAGGCGCCGGTCGAACTGATGGGAGCGCGCATCGACGCGGCGGTTCAGTGGCCAGGGCAATACAAGTCCTACGTCGATGCCGGTGAACTGAACGTGCTGGCAGTGACCGGAACCGACCGGGTGGCACTTCTGCCGGATGTTCCTACTGCTGCCGAGCAGGGCGTCGATATCGACATCACCATGTGGCGTGGCATCGCGGTTCCCAAGGGCACCGATCCCGCTGTGATCGACAAGCTCGAGGCTGCCGCCAAGGCGGCGGTGGAAAGCGAGGCTTTCATGGAAGCCTCGAAGAACCTCGGTTTCAACATCACATTCGCTGGCAGCGAGGACTTCGGCGAGCAGATCGCGAAGGATGACGAATTCTACGCCAAGCTGCTGACCGAACTCGGAATGAAGCAGTAGCCCAGACGTATCGGCTCCCGGCCCCCAATGGGGCCGGGCAAACGGGGAGGCGATCGACGTGTCAGAGAAGTCCCGCAAGAGCGACATCGCCTTTGGCGGTTTCTTCGTTGCCTTTGGTTTCGCCTGGATCGCAGGCGTTGTCCGGACGATACCTCCCGGAACCGGTGGAGGCGACATCGGACCACGTGCTTTCCCGCTGATGCTTGGAATTCTGCTTGTCCTGCTGTCGGCCGGGTGGGTCATTGGCAGGATTGTTTCGCCCACTGAAGAAGCGGGAACGGCTGAGATATTGCCGCCAGGGCATCGTAGGCAGACCGTTGTCAACGTGTCGCTCACACTGGGCATGCTGCTGCTCTACGGGTGGCTGATGACGCAAGTCGGCTTCACAATTGCGACCTTCTGCACAATTCTACTGACGGTTCTGGTGATACTCCGCGACCGCCGTCCGCTTGTCGTGATCGGCATGGCCCTCGGAGTGACCTTCGCGATCTGGCTGATCTTCGAGGCGATCCTCGGCATCCCGCTGGCCAATGGCCGCTGGTTGAACTTGGGCTGAGATATGGAAACCTTCTTTGAGGCCGCCAGCCTTGCGCTTTCTCCCTATGCCATCGGGACGGTCGCGCTGGGCACGCTGATCGGGCTGATTTTCGGTTCGATCCCGGGCCTGACCTTTACCGTGGCGCTGGCGCTCGCTTTGCCGGTGACCTTCGGAATGCCGGCGGTTCCGGCCATCGGTCTTCTCCTCGGCACCTATATCGGAGGCATGACCGGTGGCTCGGTCTCGGCCATCCTGTTGGGCATACCTGGAACCCCTTCAGCGGCGGCAACCGTGCTCGACGGCCACCCGCTGACCAAGCAAGGCAAGGCCTCGATCGCATTGGGGACAGCGGTGATCGCGTCCACCATCGGCGGGCTCTTTTCGCTGGTGGTGATGATCGTCTCGGTACAGCTTGTCAGCCAGATCGCCATCAAGTTCGGGCCGGCC
>JAOUMG010000661.1 GCA_029881635.1 Paracoccaceae bacterium
GGTGCTGGGCGACAGGTTGCGCCACCGCATCGCCAGCCCGACCGTGTTGGGGTGGTTTTCGCGGATAGGGGGCGGGGCGCTTGTGTCGATGGGCATAGCCACGGCGGCGTTCAGGCGATCAGCTTAGGGGAACATGCCACCACCACGCCCGAAAATTCGCTTTAATGACCCTCAAAGGTAAATTCAGGAGTGCGAAAAAACCTTGGACTTTTTGTTAGTATACGCACATTCTAATCGAAAGGCATGGGCGGCCCAATGACCCATGTCGGACCCCAGCAGCGGAGATGACAGATGACACGGAAATTGATCACGACCACCCCGACCCGGCGCTCGGTTCTGAAAGGTCTGGCGCTTGGCACCGGCGCGATTGCGGCCAGTTCGGCTTTGCCGCGCTTCGTTCAGGCCCAGTCGTCCGAGCCGATCCGCATCGGCTTCCAGCTTCACCGCACCGGCATCGGCGCGTCTTATGGCCGCTGGTACGAACGCACAGCGACTGCAGCGCTGAATGTGATCAATGAAGGCGGCGGCATCAATGGCCGCCCGGTCGAGTTGGTCTTTGAAGATGATGGAACCGACCCCAAGCGTGGCGCGGAAGTCGTGGAAAAACTCACCACCCAGTCGAATTGCGATCTGGTGATGGGGACGTTGTTCAGCCATGTCGTCATCGGCTCCGCCCCCCGCGCGGGTGAGTTGAAGGTGCCTTATCTCGTCTGCTCCGAAGGGCACCATGTGGCCTCGGGCATGCTGAACCGCTGGACCATGCAGCCCGGCATCACGGACGTGAAAAGCCAGGTGCAGGGCATGGCGCCGTTTGTCACCTCGAACCTCGGCAAGAAGATCACGATGATCTTCCCCGATTTCGCCTTCGGACACGATCACCGCGACTATTTCACCGCTGCCGTTGCCGCTGAGGGCGGCGAGGTGATCAAGCATATCGCGATCCCGCCGACCGAGACATCCTTCACCCGCTATTTCCCGCAGATCCCCTCGGACACCGATGTGATCTATCACGTCATGGTCGGCCCAGCCGTCCTGACCTTCGTCAAGGAACTGGGTGAATTCTACGGTTCAGGCGACCGGCCGCAGCTCTTTGGCTTCATCGACTCGCTCGAAGCGGTGGACATCGCCTCGCCCGGTCTCGAATTCCTCGACGGGTCGCATTTCTGGGAAGGCCATCCGCGCTACAAGCAGGCCGATGCCTCCGAACATGAGACCTTCTACCGCAACGCGGTCGGCGTGGACGATAACGGCGCCTCGGTCTCTGACGCCGCTGACATCGCGACCTATGCCCATATGTTCTCCACCTGGGAAACGCTTTTCGTCGTCAAGCACGCGATGGAGGCGGCAGGCTATCAGGGCACCGGCGACCGTCAGAAGGTTGTCGAGGCGATCGAGGCGATGACCGGTTTCGACGAAGGGCAGGGGCACCCGCAGGGGCCGAAGGTCTTTAACGGCAAGACCCATCAGGCTTTTGGCCTGCAATCGATCACCAAGGTCGAGGGTGGCAAGCTTGTCCGGGTCCACCAGACGGCGATGGAAGACGGCTTCTATCCCGATGAGGTCGATTACACACAGCAAAGTTTCTGAACTTTTGAGGCGGGCGGGGTCCAACCCCGCCCGGTTTGTGCCCGGTGGATTTCGGACCCTTCCTGCTTCTCGCCCTGATGGAGGGCCTCGTGACCGCCGCGGTGCTTGCGCTGACGGCGTCCGGCCTGTCGCTGGTCTTCGGTATCATGCGGGTGGTGAATGTCGCACATGGCGAATTTTTCATGCTGGGCGCGGTCATCGCCTGGTTCGTGTCGCAATGGGTGCCTGGGCCCGCACCTCTGGCCTTTGCCGTCGCGCTGGTCGTCTGCCCGCTTGTCGTCGGGGCCATAGCTGCGCTGGCCGACATGCTGGTCTTGAAACGGCTGAACTATGAACCCGAGGCGACCATCGTCGCCACCATCGGGCTTCTTTACATCCTCCAGCAGGCGGCGCTGAGCTTTTATGGCCCCGATGCCCGGCCGGTGCCCGCGCCGTTCAGTTTCCGCATCCAACTGCCGTGGTTCGGGTATTCCGGATACAAACTCGCGGTCATTGTCGC
>JAOUMG010000065.1 GCA_029881635.1 Paracoccaceae bacterium
CGGTCGAACCGGTAAAGGTCAGTTTCCGAACGATCGGGTTTTCGCAGAATTCCTTGCCGATATCTGACGACCGCTTGGACGTGATGACCGAAAAGAGCCCGGCCGGCACGCCGGCCCGTTCGGCCAGCACAGCCATGGCCAGCGCCGACAGTGGCGTTTCGGCGGCGGGGCGCGCGACGAAACCGCAACCGACGGCCAGAGCGGGTGCTACCTTGCGCGCGATCATCGCATTGGGGAAGTTCCACGGCGTGATCGAGGCCGCAACCCCGATCGGCTGCTTGATCACGGTGATGCGCTTGTCGCGCTGATGGCCCGGAATGGTTTCACCGTAAACGCGCTTGGCCTCTTCGGCGAACCATTCGACGAAAGAGGCGCCATAAACGACCTCTCCTTTGGCTTCGGCCAGCGGCTTGCCCATTTCAGCGGTCAGGATCGCGGCCAGGTCATCGGCATTGGCGATCATCAGGTCGTTCCACTTGCGCAAGACTGCGGCGCGTTCCTTGCCGGTGTGATTGGCCCAGTCCCGCCGCGCCACGTCGGCGGCGGCAATGGCGCGTGCGGTTTCAGCACGGCTGAGGTTCGGCACGGTGCAGATGATATCGCCGCGCGCGGGGTTGGTGACGGGGAATGTGCTGCCATCATCCGCATCTACCCATTGGCCGGCGACATAGGCCTGTGTTACCAGAAGCGACGGATCATTCAGAAGTGAGCGTAGGTCGGTGACGGAATCGAGCATGGGAACCCCCTTTGTTTGCAATTTGATCAAATGCACTTGCCGGGGCGAAATGTCCAGCGGTGACACGAATGAGGATCGGCAATATGCGTTTTGACGAGGCATTCGCCAACGGCAAATATATTCCCGGCGGGTCCGAGTTTCCAGCGCGTTGGGCGAAATCCGCCGAGGTATTTCGTGCCTCCCTTCGCACGCGCGCGCGGCTGGGGCTGCGCTATGGCGGCGGTGCGGCGCATTGGTACGATCTCTACCTGCCCGAATCGTCGCCCGAAGGTCTGTGCGTTTTCGTTCATGGCGGCTATTGGCTGGCCTTTGGTCCGCATGACTTTTCGCATCTGGCGGCAGGCGCGGTGGCACGTGGCTGGGCCTGTGCCATGCCGGCCTACACGCTGGCCCCGGCGGCCCGCATCGCCACGATGACGGGCGAGATTGCGGCAGCCATCGACGCGGCGGCGGGCGAAGTCGCGGGCCCGATCATCGTCACGGGGCATTCTGCGGGCGGGCATCTTTCAGCCCGGATGGCAGGGCGTGACATGGCAGCACGCCTGGCATCAGCCGCACGGCTTCAACGGGTGGTGCCGATTTCGCCACTATCGGATCTGCGCCCGTTGATGGAAACCACCATGAATGAGAATTTGCAGATTGACCGGGCCGAGGCCTTGGCCGAAAGCCCTGCGCTCATCCCCCGGCGCAGCGACGTTGGAGCCCATGTCTGGGTTGGCGGGGCCGAACGCCCGGTCTTTCTCGATCAGGCACGCAGGCTCGGCAATGCCTGGGCCTGCCCAGTCACGATTGCCCCGGGGCGGCATCATTTCGATGTGATCGAGGGGCTTGAGGCACCTGACAGCCCCCTGATGGCGGCGCTTCTGGGCTGAGCCGGGGTACGGATTGCAATGATCGGGAGGCTGGCGTCGGTAATGGCGCAACCGGCCAGCCACCGAGCCAGAGGTTATCCCTCAGCCCTACCGCACCATGATCGCCCGCGCTCCCGCCCGGTGTCACAGCCGAGATCAAGCCCCCGCTCTATGCCCGTCTCACGAGGTACCTATCCTCGGTTCCGGGCGTATTTCCTTGTCCAGGATGGTGCGAAATCGCCCTTTCGGGTTTCTGCCAGATAGACGGCGCGGGCGATGGCACGTGCAAGACAGCAGGCCGCCGCATGTCCCAGCAGGAAGGTATCCTCGACCGGGTTCTTCATGAGGCGTGTACCGCTGGCCGCGGCAAAGACCAGATCGCCGTCATAAGGCGTGTGGGAAGGTACAATGGCGCGCGCCATGCCGTCATGGGCGGCCGTTGCCAACCGCTGGGCCTCTGCCTGGGTCAGCCGGGCATCGGTGGCGACAACGGCAATGGTCGTGGCTTGGCCTGCGCGTTTCATCAAGGGCGGTTCGGCGCCCGGATCGAATGCCGCAGGCAGACCGAGCCCGCCGAATTCCCCGCCCATTTCCCATGGGGCTGCCCAGAATTGCCCATCTGTGCCGGTCGCGACCGACCCGAGCGCATTGACCGCGACCAGCGCGCCGACCGTAATACCACATTCAAGCACGACCGAGGCGGATCCCAGACCACCCTTGAGGTCATGCACATTCGCCCCGGTTCCGGCTCCGGCAGTCCCGAGCGAAAAATCGACTGCCGCTGCGGCAAGTGCTTCCCGCCCCAGCCTTTTATAGGGATTATCGGCCCATTTCTTGTCGCCGCCATTCAGCAGGTCGAACAGGATTGCCCCCGGCACAATGGGCACCCGCTGATCGCCAACTTCAAACCCGCGTCCCATCTCGCGCAAGGCGTCGGCAACGCCTGACGCTGCATCAAGCCCAAAGGCTGACCCGCCGGACAAAACCAGCGCATCCACTTCCTGAACCAGTTTGTCTGGGGCCAGAAGGTCGGTTTCACGCGTCCCCGGCGCGCCCCCCATCACATGTACGGCGGCGGTAAAAGGCTGATCTGCCACCAGCACTGTCGTCCCGGTCCTGATGTCATGATCCTCGGCATTGCCGACACGAAACCCCGCGACATCAGTGATCAGGTTTCTGGCTCCCGGGCGCATCGCATTTCCTTCTTCTTTTCCCAAATATTCCGGGGGTACGGGGGCAGCGCCCCCGTCCGGTCTCAGATACAGCGTCCCCCATCCACCTCCAGGGCGACGCCGGTAATCATCGACGCCTCATCCGAACACAGGAAGGCTGCGGCGTTGCCCATATCCTCGGGCGTTGAAAACCGCCCGATCGGGATCGTTGCCAGAAACTTCGCGCGCATTTCCGGCGTGTCCTCGCCCATGAAGGTTTTCAGCAGTGGGGTTTCGCCAGCGACCGGGCAGATCGCATTGATGCGGATCCCTGCCGGGGCCAGTTCAACCGCCATGGCCTTGGTCGCGGTAATCATCCAGCCCTTGGAGGCATTATACCAGTTCAGCCGCGGACGCGGGCTCAGCCCCGCCGTGGAGGCGACGTTGAGAATGGCGCCGCCTGCGGTTTTCATATGCGGAACGAATACCCGCGCCGTCAGGTAAACCGATTTGCAATTGACCGCAAAGACGCGGTCGAAATCCGCTTCGCTGACCTCTTCAAGCGGCATCGGCAGATGTGTAGTGCCGGCGTTGTTGACCACGATGTCGACCCGGTCGAACACATCCAGCGCCGCCTGCGCCATCGCCTCGACACTCGCCGCATCGGCGACATCCGTTTGATGGGCAAAGCCGCCGATCTCTTCGGCGACGGTTTCGGCGGAAAGGGCATTCAGGTCGGCCACCATGACGCGCGCACCCTCGGCGGCAAATTTCCGCGCGATGCCTGCGCCAAAACCGGAACCACCCCCGGTCACGATTGCCGTCTTGCCTGCCAGTCGCATGTCATCCTCCGGGCGATCTGCCCTAAACCTGCCTGAAGCCACGCGGAAGGCAAGGGGTTTCGGGCAACCTTGTATCTGTCGGGGGTGCATGCAAGGTTCCGGTAATACGAATGAAGGAGCGCATGTGATGGAAAAAGTCGCAGTTGTTACAGCAGGTGGCAGT
Source organism: Paracoccaceae bacterium (assembly GCA_029881635.1). Lineage (GTDB taxonomy): Bacteria > Pseudomonadota > Alphaproteobacteria > Rhodobacterales > Rhodobacteraceae > Albidovulum. The sequence continues at coordinate 3,744 of JAOUMG010000065.1, forward strand.
GGCATGGGGGCGGGTGCTGCCCGCCGCTTGGCGGCGGACGGGTTTCGCGTGGCGATCCTTTCATCCTCCGGTAAGGGCGAGGCGCTGGCCAAAGAGCTGGGCGGGATCGGCGTGACCGGATCGAACCAGTCTGAGGCCGATGTGGGGCGGTTGATTGATGCTGTCATGGAAAAATGGGGCCGCATCGATGTGCTGGTCAACAGTGCAGGTCATGGCCCGCGCGGCCCGGTGCTGGAGCTGAGTGACGAGGACTGGCACCGGGGAATGGAAGTATACTTTCTGTCCGCCGTGCGCCCGACGCGGGCTGTCATGCCGGCAATGAAGGCGCAGAAATCTGGCGTCATCATCAATATATCAACCTTCGCGGCATTTGAGCCCGATCCGGTGTTTCCAACCTCGGGTGTGTTTCGGGCCGGACTTGCCGCTTTTACCAAGCTTTTTGCCGATGCCCATGCCGCCGACAATATCCGCATGAACAATGTGTTGCCGGGGTTTATCGACAGCCTGCCCGAAAAAGAGGAATTCCGTGCCCGCATTCCGATGGGCCGTTATGGAAAAACCGAAGAAATCGCCGGTGTCATCAGCTTTCTTGCCTCGGATGCAGCAGGTTACATCACCGGGCAGAACCTGCGGGTCGATGGCGGCATCACCCGGTCTGTCTGACAGGATTGGCAAAGGATCGGAGCATTTGAATGCCGGGCACCTTGCACACTGGCGCTGATATGATCGCAAACATGACGCCTGAACTTAAATCCGGGATGTATGTTTTTGTAACGATCAATGACCGCGCGCGGATCGCGTCACTGACCGCCGAGGCGATAGGCACCTTTCATGAAGAGGAAGGCATGTCGCTGATCTTGCCGCTGGAAGTGGCCAGAAAGTCATCGCTGAACACCGATCAACCGATGCGCTGCATCACGCTTAACGTCTATTCCGCCCTCGACGGCGTCGGGTTGACGGCGGCGGTCGCGACAGTGCTCGGGGATGCTGACATTCCATGCAACATGGTGGCTGCCTATCATCATGATCATGTGTTTGTTCCGGTAGATATGGCGGAACGCGCCTTGGCTGTGCTTGTCGAATTACAGCGCCGATCATCAGCCGTGATGGGCGGCAACGGTCTTTAGCACGGAAAAGCCGTAAAGCGCCTCAAAACCCTTTTCGCGCCCGTGACCGGATTTGCCCATGCCGCCAAAAGGCAGTTCCACGCCGCCGCCCGCACCGTAATTGTTGATGAATACCTGCCCGGCCCGCAATTGTCTGGCCAGCCGCATCTGGCGGGCACCGTTATCGGACCAGACCGACGCCACCAGCCCATAGTCGGTGCCATTGGCGATGGCCACGGCCTCCTCTTCGCTATCAAACGGAATGACGACCTGAACGGGGCCAAATATCTCTTCTCGCGCCAGCCGGTGATCGGGGCTGACATCGGACAGAAGGGCGGGCGCGAGGTAATGGCCCCCAGCAGGTGCTTCAGGGTCAATCTGCCCCCGTGCGGCGATGGTCAGATCATCTGCCAGCGCCAGATAGCTTTCGACGATGCCCTTTTGACGCGCCGAGATCAGCGGGCCCAGATCAAGATCGGCCAGTGCCGGGCCGGTGCGCAATTGCGCGTAACCGGCTGCCATGCGATCGACCACCTCGCCGTAACGGCTGCGTTCGACAAGGATGCGTGACGCGGCCGAACAGGTCTGTCCGGCATTCTGGATACCGGCGTTGACAAGGAATGGCAGGGCCTTGTCGAGATCGGCATCGGCAAAGACAAGCTGAGGTGACTTGCCGCCCAGTTCGAGTGTTACCGGAACGATATTGCGAGCAGCCTCGGCCTGCACCAATGCGCCCGTGGCAACCGAGCCGGTGAAGGAAAGATGATGCACACCGGGGTGGCGCGAAAGGGCAGCCCCGGCCTCGGCCCCCAGCCCCGGCACGACATTGAGTGCGCCAGCGGGCAGTCCAGCCTGATGGGCCAGATCGGCGAAGGCAAGGGCGGTGAGGCAGGCCTCCTCGGCGGGTTTGAGCACACAGGCATTGCCCATGGCCAAAGCCGCCCCGACAGAGCGGCCGATGATTTGCATCGGGTAGTTCCACGGCACGATATGACCAGTCACACCATGGGGTTCGCGCAATGTATAAACGGTGTAACCGTCGAGATAGGGAATGGTCTGGCCCATCAGTTTGTCGGCGGCACCGCCATAAAATTCCATGTAGCGCGCCAGCGCCAAGGCATCTGCACGCGCCTGTTTCAGCGGCTTGCCAACATCCAGGGCCTCGATCACCGCGAGGTCTTCGGCACGGGCGAGGATCAGCTGACCCAGTCGCGAGAGGATGCGCCCGCGATCGGTGGCTGTCATCCGCCCCCAATCGCCAAGGCGTGCCGATTGGGCGGCTGCCACGGCGGCATCGATATCTTCGGTACCGCCCTTCGCCAGCAGGCCGATTTCGGACCCCGTCGAGGGGTCCTCGATCGGCAGTCCATCCCCGTTGAACGGGGCTGTCCAGCGGCCCCCGATGAAGACCTGCGCGGGATCGAACCAGAGTTTGTCGCTAAGCATGGGTCATGTCTTTCCATTCTGCGGGGATCACCGGTGTCGCGGCGATCAGCGCCTTGGTATAGGGCTGCTGCGGCCGGGTGAATACCGTTTCGGTTGCACCTTCTTCCACGATCCTGCCTGATTTCATCACCAGAACCCGGTCGGTGACTGACCGGACCACGGAAAGGTCATGGCTGATGAAGAGATAGGCCAGCCCATGGCTTTCCTGCAGCCTTGCGAGAAGGTCGAGCACTTGCGCGCGCACCCGGACATCAAGCGCTGAGACGGCTTCGTCCAGCACGATGAGGTCGGGCCGGATGATCAACGCGCGGGCGATGGCGATGCGCTGCCGCTGGCCGCCGGAAAACTCGTGAATGTATTTACCCATGTCGTCGGGTTTAAGCCCGACCTCGATCAAAGCATCCGCAACCCGGTCACGGATATCCTCGGGCGCACCGGTCAGGTGGAACGGTTCTGCCACCAGCCGGTCAACCCTGTGGCGGGGGTTGAAGCTGCCATAGGGGTCCTGAAAGACCACCTGCATGCGGGCGCGCAGGGTGGCTGGCATTGCCCCGCCGGCCTCGACCGCTGTGCCGCCGAGCCCGATGGCGCCAGACTGGAGCCTTTCCAGTCCCAGGATCGCGCGGGTCAGTGTGGACTTGCCACAACCGCTTTCACCGACGAGGCCGAGGCTTTCGCCTTTGTGGATGGTCAGGCTGACACCGTCAACCGCCCTGAGACGCACATGAGGGGCAAACACCGAGGGGCGCGGCAGGATGTATTCGCGCACCGCGTTATCAACTGTCAGGAGCGGTTCTGCCTGCGACTGCGACCGGCGGTGTGGCTGATGCGAGGAGGCCGCGAATAGACGGCGCGTATAGTCGTGGCGCCGTTGCCGAAACAGGATTTCGGTTTCGCCCTGTTCAACGATCTTGCCATTTTGCATCACCGCCGTGTGGGTGGTGCGCCCCGCCACGACGGCGAGATCGTGAGTGATGAGCATCAGGGCCATGTCTTCGTCCTGCGTGAGACCGATCAGCAGGTCCAGGATCTGTCCTTGGGTTGTCACGTCAAGGGCGGTCGTGGGTTCATCGGCGATCAGCAGTTTCGGGCGCAGCGCGATGGCCATGGCAATCGCCACCCTCTGGCGCTGGCCGCCCGACAGTTCATGCGGATAGAGCGAGAGGGGAAACCGGTCTTCGGGCAGGCCGACACGGTCGAGTTTCTGCCTTGCCGCTTCGCGGGCGGCACTGCGCGAAGCGGCGCGGTGGATCAGAAGCGTTTCAGCGACCTGATCGCCGATGGTTTGCATGGGGTTTAGGGCTGTCATCGGTTCTTGAAAGATCATGCCGATGTCATTGCCGCGAAGCTGGGTCAATTGCTTCTCGGACAGGCCCAGCAGGTCCTGCCCGAGGAAATGCGCCGACCCCGTTGCCACCGATCGGTGTGGCAACAGACCCATGATTGCAAGTGCAGTCATCGATTTGCCCGACCCGCTTTCACCGACGAGACCGAAGGTTTCACCCGGGGCCATGTCGAACGAAACCCCGGAAAGGATCTGGGTCTGGCCAATCGCCACGGTGAGATTGCGAACTGACAGAAGGCTCATATCGTGCGCCTCAGCCGTGGGTCGACATGGTCGCGCAAACCGTCACCCAGGAGGTTGAGGCCAAGGACGGTGAAGACAATGGCGAGGCCCGGGAAGATCGCCACATGGGGCGCCAGCGTGACCATGGTCTGCGCCTCGGCCAGCATCCGGCC
>JAOUMG010000066.1 GCA_029881635.1 Paracoccaceae bacterium
ATGCGGTCAAAGGCGATGCAAAGCAGGGGCGACAGACCGAAGTGATTGGTGAATTGGGTTTGGGGGAAATCGGATGGTAACGGCGGTGATCGTGCTGGTGGCATTGGGGCTGGATGCGCTGATTGGTTGGCCGAAGTGGCTTTACCGGATGATCGGGCATCCCGTTACCTGGATCGGTGCCCTGATCGGGCGGTTGGATCGCTGGCTTAATCTTGAAGATACGGGCGACAAGGAAAGACGGCTGGCGGGTATTGTCGCTGCCTTGACCGTCATTGGCCTGTCGGTGGAATCTGCATGGCTGATCAGTTGGCTGTTGCCGAATGGGTGGACTGGTGTACTTTTTGCCGGGATTCTGGCCTGGCCGATGATCGCCATGCGCTCAATGCACGACCATGTGGCTGACGTTGCAGGCCCGCTGAAAGACCATGATCTGCCTGCCGCACGTCAGGCAGTGGCGATGATCGTAGGACGGGATGCATCAGTACTGGACGAAGCCGGGGTGGCGCGGGCAGCATTGGAAAGCCTGGCCGAAAATACGTCGGACGGCATCGTGGCCCCTGTGTTCTGGGGTGTGATTTTCGGCCTGCCAGGTCTTATCGGTTACAAGGCGATCAACACCCTGGATTCGATGATCGGCCACCGGACACCGAAATACGAAGCTTTTGGATGGGCGTCGGCCCGGATCGATGATCTGGCCAATTTCATCCCGGCCCGTCTGACCGGCCTGATCTTTGCACTGGTATCGACCAAGCCGAAAACCGCGCTGACAGTCATGTGGGCAGACGCGCGCAAGCATCGGTCGCCCAATGCGGGCTGGCCAGAGGCGGCGCTGGCGGGCGCTTTGGACGTTCGCCTGTCGGGTCCGCGCGCCTATGCAGACGGGATGACTAATGAACCATGGGTCAATAGCACCGCTTCTGATCCCCGCCCGCAAGATATCGAGCGGGGCCTCGGCCTTTACCGAATGGCGATGCTGGCCATTGCCCTCATCGTGGCACTATGCGTGCTGGCCTGATAACTTGGGGCGGAATATATGAGGATGCCCGCCATTTCGGCAAACTATCCTGCGAGGACGGGTCGCTTGGATGCCATCCTCCTCAGTATGAAATCGCTCAATCAGGTAGGATGATGTAATGGAATTCACTGCTGATGATGCGGAGGCGCTAACAAAAGTTTTGCGTTGGCGTCGGGACGTCCGGCATTTTCGGAGTGATCCGGTGCCGGAAACCACGATGGGCCGTTTGCGCGATGCCATGGCGCTGGCGCCATCGGTGGGTAATGCCCGTCCCTGGCGGGTGCTGCGCGTACAAAATTCGGGGTTGCGCAATTCAGTTCGTCTGGAGTTTGAACGTTGCAATGCCGCCGCCGCCGCTGAATATGACGAGGAAACCAGATCGGAATATTCGGCGCTGAAACTGGCGGGTCTGGCAGCAGCCCCCGAGCATCTTGCAATTTTTACCGCCACCGATCCGGCTGCGGGTCGCCGCCTGGGCCGCCGCACGATGCCTGAGACGCTGCACCAGCCCACCGCGATGGCGATTCACACGCTATGGCTGGCTGCCAGGGCAGAAAACCTGGGGCTGGGAATGGTGTCAATCCTTGAGCCTGCAAGGATGGAGCGGATCTTTGACGTTCCTGAAAGCTGGGAATTTTCTGCATACATATGCCTTGGATGGCCAGAGTTCACTGATGATACACCGTTGCTGCACCGGGTGGGTTGGCAGAAAAACCAGCCGACCGAATGGATGGAAAGATAGATAGCGGCTGCGGCGCCAATTACCCCACTACCGGGCGACTGAAAGCATCCCTGCCACGTCCAGATTGGCTTCCATATGATCGGCAAGCGCATCCAGTGTCGTTTCAACCGCCGCCCCATAACTGGTCGAGGCAGAGGCACCAAGATGGGCGAGAAAGGCCGCGCGAAAATCGTCGCCAGTGAACATGCCGTGCAGATAACTGCCCACGATGCGGCCGTCGGCAGACGTGGCCCCTTCGGGCATACCGGCAACCGTCGCAAACGGCCTTGAACAAGCCGGACCTTGGGTTTTACCGATGTGGATCTCATAGCCGTTCATGTTTGCACCGGTGGCGGCATGGACAGCCTCGATGCGGGTCAGGCTTTTGTCGGGCGTCATCACCGTGGTGACATCAAGATGCCCGAGCCCAGGGGTTTCACCTGCCGGGCCCTCTATTCCGTCGGGGTCGGTAATGCTGTGGCCCAGCATTTGATAGCCGCCGCAGATGCCCAGAACGTGCCCGCCCCTGCGGACATGGGCGGCAAGGTCGATGTCCCAGCCTTGTTCGCGCAGATATGCCAGATCGCCACGCGTGGATTTGGACCCCGGCAGGATAACCAGACGCGTATCTCCGGGAATAGTTTCGCCCGCGCGAACCATGGTCAGGCTGACCGAAGGCTCAAGTTTCAGCGGGTCAAGGTCGTCGAAATTGGCAATGCGGGAAAGGACGAGGCAGGCAATTTTCAGCGGCCCGCCACCGGTAGCGTCCCCAATGTCCAATGCATCCTCTGCCGGCAGTTTGGCCGCCTGCGGGAAATACGGTAGCACGCCAAACCCGCACCACCCTGTGAGTGTCTCAATCAGCCGATAGCCATCATCGAAAAGGGTTGGGTCGCCGCGAAATTTGTTGATAACGAAGCCAGCGATCATCTTCGCATCTTCCGGATCCAGCACTGCCTGCGTCCCGACGATCTGGGCAATCACGCCGCCTCTGTCGATGTCACCTGCAAGTATGACGGGCACATTGGCGGCGCGCGCAAAGCCCATGTTGGCGATGTCATCCTTGCGCAGGTTCACCTCGGCTGGGCTGCCGGCCCCCTCGACAATGATGATATCATGGGCGGCCTTCAGGCGGTTGAAGCTGTCGAGCACTGAAAGCAGAAGTTGCGGTTTCAGGGCGGAATAGTCTCTTGCACGAACCGTTGTCAGCCTTTTGCCCTGCACGACGACTTGCGCCCCGGTATCGGTTTCTGGCTTGAGTAGAACCGGATTCATGTCGGTATGGGGCTCCAGACCGCAAGCGAGCGCCTGAAGCGCCTGTGCGCGACCGATTTCGCCGCCATCCACGGTGACAGCGGCATTGTTCGACATGTTTTGAGGCTTGAACGGTGCAACGGAAAGGCCCCGGCGTTTTGCAACACGACAGAGCCCCGCGACGAGCAGCGACTTACCGACATTGGACCCGGCGCCCTGAATCATCAACGCCCGCGTCATTCTGCAATCCCAAGGAAAGTCGGCAACCGGTGCCGAGTTTGGTCTGTGAAATAGAAGGTCTGCCAACCGCGCTTGCGGGCCGCCATCACATTCGCTTCGGCATCATCAATGAGAAGAAGCCTTTCAGATGGCAGGCCTGACCAGTCTTCGATCTGCTGAAAGAAACTCGCATCAGGTTTGCGTTTGCCCATGGGGCCAGCCGCGAACATCTTCTTCATGTACTTGCTGTAGCCCATATCGTCCCAGATGTACCGGGCACGGTGCGCTTCGTTGTTTGTTGCGATGACAGAGGGTGGGCGGGTAGCCATGAGCCAGCTCAAAACTTCTTCGTCCGCTTTTGCATCCTTTTCGAGCCAGTAGGTCAGAACTTGTTCCGGGCTGAGTGTGACATGAAAAGCCTTGATCCATTGCGCCAGCAGGTCAAGCAAGTCGCGTTTTCCGATCAACACGTCATGGAATCTGCCAGAATGGAAGATGAACTGTTCGAAGTCTTGCACAGAGGCGCCGATATCTGTCTCGAAACTCTGGTGCCAGACAAATTCACCTTTCACAATATTGCGGTTCAAAACACCGTCGAAATCCCATGCGATGATCTCGATTTCCGGCACAGTCGTTTCTCAGCCCTGATACGGCAAGAAAGCCTCGACGGCGGCGGTGGCGATCACGATCACATTTCCGCTGTCGGGGTTGGTGACATTCAGCCCACCAAACGTGGCTTTGACGGTTGCCGTACCACGGGGAAGGCCGGTCGCGAGCGCAGTGGTATCGATGGCTGTAGGATCTTGCACGCCAACTGTCACCTGAACGCGCATCTTGCCTGGGCTGATCCCCAATGCATCGAACATCGGGATTGCTGAATGGCGGATCGCATCCTCGATCGCGCGCCGTGCAGCTTTTTGATAGTCTTGCCCGTATTGGTCATTTCCCATGCCCATTTCTATGATGAAACGCTGGTCGGTCATCCCGCTGCCCCCAGATCGAGAGATATGGAAATCGCCACATTGGCAATCACGGTCGGCTTGCCGCCATCCGGACGCGAAACATCCAAGCCCCCCTTGACCGCGGTCACCTTTGGCTGACCGTAGGGGAACACCGCGATAATCTTGTCAACATCGACCTGCCCAGGCTCTTGCACACCGATTTCAACGTCAATCAGCATGTCTTGTTTGCCCCGGCCGAACAACTCGGCCAAATTGATCGAGTTATGCCATAATGCGTCTTTGACAGCGCGGATCGCAGCCTCGGTATAATCCTGGCGGCGCAGGCTGGTGCCCATGCCGAATTCGGTCAGCAGGCGTTTTCGAGCCATTAGAATTCAACCCCTTTCTGCCCCTTAATACCTGACCTGAACGGGTGTTTGATTAATGTCATTTCCGTCACAAGATCGGCGATCTCGATCAGTTCCTCTTTGGCGTTGCGACCTGTCAGCACAACGTGGGTCATTGCGGGCTTTTCCGTCTTCAGGAACGTTACGACTTCGCCAATGTCCAAATAGTCATAGCGTAGCGCAATGTTGATCTCATCCAGCAGCACCATCTTGTTGCGTTCGTCGCGGATCAGGTCTTTGGCTTTTTCCCAACCCTTCTGGGCCGCAGCTATATCGCGGGTTTTGTCCTGCGTTTCCCAGGTAAATCCTTCTCCCATCGCGTAGAACTGGCAGAGATGGCTGAAATTCGCCTCGATAAGAGTGCGTTCGCCAGTAGACCAGGCGCCCTTGATGAACTGGACGACTGCAGAAGGCATTTCATGGGCGATGCAGCGCAGAATCATTCCGAAGCCGGACGAACTTTTGCCCTTGCCCGCGCCGGTATGTACGATGATCAGACCCTTTTCGCCCTCTTTCGTGGCCATGATCTTATCCCGCGCGGCTTTCTTCTTGGCCATCTTATTGGCATGGCGGGCTGCATCTGCCGCAGGATCGGTCGCTTTCGGTGCTGTCATGGTCCCTTCCGCTCCTTGACAAGGGGGTGCGTCATGCCTCAGGTGAAGCGGCGCTGGTTCCTGTCATATGGCAGGCGAAGAGGGAATGCGACAGGGGTTGCGACCAAAGGGTCATCAATTCCGAAGTGCAGCCGCCCCCGCGACCGTGACCGGAGAGGTCTTTCCAAGCCACTGGCAATTGCCGGGAAGGGGGAAAGGCCGACGGGGTTTGCGCCCCGACATCCGCAAGCCGGGAGACCTGCCAGCGCGAAAGACGTGACGGCGGACGGGGTGTTCCGCGACCGGCTCGGGTATCATTGGATTACCCCCGCAGGCTCTGCCCCCCGTATTCCGCAAAACAAAAGGATCGGGCGAAAGTGACTGTTTTCTTGCATGTCTGTACCACCTGCCGCATGGGGCAGCCGATCCCCGACGAGGATATCCGCCCAGGCGCCCGGCTACTGGCCGCGCTGGAAGAGGCGGGCGCCCCCGAGGGTGTGCGTATCGTGCCGGTTGAATGCCTTTCGGCTTGCGATCATGGGTGCAACGTCGCCCTGACAGGTCCCGGACGCTGGTCCTATGTGTATCGCGGCATGAACCCTGACACCCATGTCGCCGATATTCTGGCTGGCGCAGCGGCCTATGCCGCAACGAGCGACGGCCTGGTTCCCTGGCGTGAACGCCCGGTTATTTTCCGCAAGCAATCGCTTGCCCGTATTCCCCCCATGGAGATCTGAAATGTCCGAACTCGCCAAAATTCCCGTCACTGTGATTACCGGCTTTCTCGGGTCAGGCAAAACCACGCTGATCCGCCACCTGATGGCCAATCCGCAGGGCAAACGGTTGGCTGTTCTGGTCAATGAGTTCGGATCTGTCGGAGTTGACGGCGATATTCTGAAAAGCTGTGCCGATGAAAGCTGTCCGGCGGAAAATATCGTTGAGCTGGCCAATGGCTGTATCTGCTGCACGGTGGCCGATGACTTCATCCCAACGATCGAGGCGCTGATGGCATTACCGGTGCGTCCCGATCATATTCTGATTGAGACGTCCGGCCTTGCACTGCCCAAGCCGCTGTTGAAAGCATTCGACTGGCCTGCAATCCGTTCGAAAATCACAGTTGACGGAGTGATCGCGCTTGCCGATGCCGAAGCGGTTGCCGCGGGTCGCTTTGCCCCCGACGTCGCGGCGGTGGATGCCCAGCGTCTGGCCGATGACAGCATCGATCATGAAACGCCCCTTTCCGAGGTTTTTGAAGATCAGATCTCTTGCGCTGACATTGTACTGTTGTCCAAGGCCGATCTGGCCGGAAAGGCCGGGCTTGTCGCTGCACGCAAGGTGATAGAGGCTGAAGCACCGCGCAAGTTGCCAATTCTGGAAATGGAAGAGGGTCGCATTGATCCGCGGCTGATCCTTGGTCTGGGTGCTGCTGCCGAAGATGATCTGGATGCCCGTCCTTCGCATCATGACGGCCATGACGATCATGAACATGATGATTTCGATACCGTGGTCATCGATCTGCCCGAAGTGGCCGACCCCGAAGCGTTGCAGTCGGCAATCGCCCGTCTGGCCCGCGAACAAAATGTGCTGCGGGTCAAGGGCTATGTCGCGGTACAAGGCAAAACGATGCGGATGCTGGTACAGGCCGTGGGCACCAGAATTCGGGCCCAGTATGATCGGCCCTGGGGTACAGATGCCCGGCAGTCACGTTTGGTTGTGATTGGCGAACATGATCATGTCGACATTGCCGCAATCCGCGCGACACTGCTGCCGGAAAATGTAGGAGCCTGATCCAGCGATGCATGTCGTCTTTCGTGAAAGCCACGGACTGGAGGAAACCGACACCCCATTCGATCTTGGCCAGGATCCGGCCGAGTTGGTGGTTCTGTCTTTTTCCGACAGCGATCTTGGGGCTTTCGCGGCAGGATGGCATCGGGCAACCGGGGGGTTGCCGACCCTGCGGCTGGCTAACCTTGTGGCGTTACGTCACCCGCTGTCAGTCGATACCTATGCTGAAAAAACGCTGACCCATGCCAAAGGTATCCTGATCCGCTTGATCGGCGGCGAAAGCTATTGGCCCTACGGTCTGGCACAGGTTCAGGATTTGGCGCGCCGCCACGGTATCGCGCTGGCGGTGCTGCCCGCAGACGGGCGCGAGGATGCGCGGCTGGATGATCTGTCTACCCTGCCAAAATCGACACTGCGACGCTTGCAGACGCTTTGCGATGCTGGTGGCGCGGTGGCAGCGCAAGCTGCCTTGCAGCAATTGGCATTGGCAGCCGGGCTTTATGCGGGGCCGGTTGCCGGTGATAAGACATTGCCGCAGTTCGGCTGGTATATGCCGGGCAAAGGTGTGGCACCGGCACCTGTCTCTTCAGATCGACCTCTGGCCATTGTCACCTTTTACCGCTCTTACCTTACTTCGGCAGATACCGATCCGGTCGACGCGCTGATCACAACACTCGAATCCCGAGGGTTCAGGGCCGTTGGTGCCTATGCCCCGTCGCTTAAGGATGCCGCGGCCTCTGTCTGGTTGCGAGCCGAGCTTGAAAGATTGAAACCAGCCGCAATCATCAATGCCACCGCGTTTTCGGCAAAGGGATCCGATGGGGCTGCTTCGCCATTGGATATTGCTGGCTGCCCGGTCTTTCAGGTGGCCCTTTCAACGGCAAGGAAGAAGGATTGGACTGAAGCTGAACGCGGCTTGTCACCTGCCGATCTTGCCATGCATGTGGTCCTGCCAGAGGTTGATGGCCGAATTTTTGCCGGCGTAGCCAGTTTCAAGCAGCCGTCCAGAAAAGACCCGGATCTGCAATATTCCCGCTTTGCCCACCGCGCCGATCCTGATCGGATTGCCGCTGTTGTCGACCGGGTGGCATGCTGGCAC